>NZ_JBHMDN010000015.1:0-203276 GCF_042431195.1 Cohnella cellulosilytica | reverse complement strand
ATGATGGAGCACCGTGTGAACAGAAATGTTCCCGCACGGCGTGAAGGAGGGGAAAAGGAGAACTGACCGAGTAATGTCGAAGATTCTCCTTACCTATTCCTATATCGATAGCGGCAGGGGGCGGGATAACGAATTGGCCAAAGCGAAAATTTTTATCAGCTCGGTCCATGAGGACGGGCTGAAGCGGCTGCGCAAGGAGGCGTTCGACGAGCTGCGGCAGCTCGGGCACGAGCCGGTCATGTGGGAGGAAAATCTCGGGCCTTGGCCGTCCTACGCCGACCCGGTCTCCAAGTGTCTCGACGCGGTCGGGGAAGCCGACATTTTCCTGCTGTTCGTCGGCAGCCGCGGCGGCACCTACTACAAGGAAGCGCAGCGTACGGTAACCCATATGGAGTTTATCCAGGCCTACGATAAAAACAAAACCATTCTCGTATTCGCGGATACGACGGTCAAAGCGGCGTTCTTCGGCACGGCGCGGCAGTGGATCGACGATTTTCTGGAGCAAGCCGTCGCGGAATCCGGACGACCGCCGTCGACCGACGAGGTGCTGGCCGCGCTCGGGAGCCATTCCGGCCTTCCTGCGCACGTCGATCCGTACGTCTGGTTTCTGCTTCACGATCTGGCCGCCCGCAACGTCTATATGGACGACCTCTCGCTCGGCGTCCGGATCGATTGGCCCGGCTACTTCAGCGACCTGCTGCGGCGCGGCTCGATGCTGCTTCCGCTGAAGGGCTCGATTATCGAGAACGGCCGCAGGCTGGCCCAGTCGGACGAAGCCTTCCGCCTGCTGTCCGAGCTCGCCCTGCTGCAGCCCGGTCCGGAAGGTCCGGATTACGAAACGATTCTGGGCGCGGTCGCAAGCCGCATGCCGGGCGGGCGGATCGAGCGCCGCTACGGACCGTACGTCTCGGAGACGGTCGGGACGTACGGGGACTGCATCGGAGCGACGCTGTACGTCCGGGACGGCGACAAAATGCGGCACGTCGCCAAATGGGCGGACGTCGCGTGGAACCGCTCGTTCCGGCTGAACGACAAGAGCTCTTACGTGGCGCTGACCTACCAGATGAACAAGGACATCGTCCATTACACGCAGGGCAAAACGATGTTCTACGCCTGCTTCAAGCACGGCGAGCACGTACTGACGCTGCATTATCCCGCCGGCCCGGATTGGGACAATCGCAAATACATCGCTTACCAGGAAAGCGTCAATGATGCTATAATGAATAAAAATCCGTATCTTGTTTTCCTCGTTAAAATGGTTGTGGGAGGTTTGTTGGCATGAACGTCTACGTATCCAAAAACGGCAAAGTCAGCCTCGCCGTCGGAGAGCAGCCGAAGGACGCGCTCCTGTTCGCCCCGGCGAAGAAGTCGTCGACCCAGCTCGTGCAGGAGGATTTGTCCGCCTGGAAAACGAGCAACTCCCTGATTCAGGAACGGTTCGCCCAGGCGACCCAGAGACAATAAACGGCCGCGCATCGGGAGTACGACCCGCCCCTGCGGCCGACGCGAAAGAGGACGGAATTCCGGCAGCGCCCGGAACATCCGTCCTCTTGTCTTATTCCGCCGCGCCTCCGGAAGCCGCATCCGGCCTTTCGGGTTTGGCGTGCTTGCCGGCTCCGTGTCCGCGCTCCCCACCGCCGCCCGGGAAACCTCCGTCGACGATTCGCCGAGCCGTCTCTTCCGCGGCCGCCAGCTGCTTGTCCGCTTGCTCCTGCGTCAGCTTGCCGGCCTCGAGCGCCTCGTTGACGCGCTTCTCGATCGCCGCCTTCTGCGCGTCTACGACCTTCTGAACGTCCACGCCCTTGTCCGCGGCAATATCCGCGATCGCCTTGCCTTCCTTAAGCTGTGCCTGCAATTCGTCCGCAGTCAGCCCCAACGCTTCGGCAGCCGCGTTCAAATCCACCGCTCCGACGCGCCCGAGGAAGCCGGGACCGGAATGTCCGCCGGCCCGGGGCTCGGCGTCGATCCAGGCGTCCAGCCCGTCGGCGAATTGCTGCTTGCGTTCCTCCAGCTTCTTGTTGTACGCCTCGGTCAACGCAGCCTTCAGACTGTCCCTGCTTACCCCTTGCTCTTCCGCGATCTCCCCCAGCGTCGAGCCCGCCTTCGTTTTCTCGCGGTACGTCTCCCGGTCCAGCTTAAGCAGCGCCAGCACTTCCTCGCCGACCGCGTCCTTCCCGGACAGCCCCGCGCCTCCGAAGCCTCTATGGCCCTTCTCGATCGGCGCGGCCGCCGCTCCGTTGGACGCCGAAGCGTCGCCCGACGACGCCGCATAGGCGGAGAGCGGAATCATGACCGCCAAGGCGGCCGTAATGCCAAACGTCTTTACCGATTTTCTCATTTTGCTCCTCCTTCACAAGCCAGATTGGTCTTGCTTCGTCAGTATTGCCGCCGATCCTGAGCGAGGGATGAAGCCAACCTTAGAGGAACCTTAGCGGGGGCTGAAAGTTGGTTGAATCCCGCTCCTCAGTCCATAAAAGCCAGCACAAACAGCAGCGGCGCATTGTAGTCGATCGCGTACTCGTTGCTCGCGTAGCTCAGCAGATCGTCGATATAGCTTTTGGCCGGCGGAAGGCCCTGATCGGCCAGCTTCTCCAGCACCGGGTCGTTCAGATCGCGATTGGGGCCTCCGACCAGCAAGCCGGGAACGAGAATGCCACTGGCCGCCGATATGCGGTGATGGGGATATCGCGCATAGCGGGTTCCCGCTCCCGTCACGTAGCTCGTTCCCATCGCATTGCGCCCCAGCACATAATGAAGCTGATCGACGGCTCCGGAGAAGTAGTCCGGATTCGGCCTGAGCTCGTTGGCCAGAAGCAGGAGCTCCGCCTTGGCCATGGCGACTTTGTTCGACGCCCATCTGTAGTCTCCGCCCGTCAGGGCGCTTCGGTATCCGTCCCGCCCGATACTCCCGGCCATTTCGTTCGCCGCGTCCGCGATCGCTTGCGCCGCCGTCCCGCTGCCCGCCGCGGCCTCCGCCCATTGGCCGAGCAGCTGCCCGTCGTTCCAGCTTGCGTAATGCGCAAGACCGGCGGACAGATCGGCGTAATCGTTCGCCAGCGCCTTGCCGTAACGGTCCTCCCCCGTCGTCCTGAACAGCTCCGCCAGCGCCCAATAACGCTCCTCGCGATCCGTCGTCTTGTCGTACGGCCCGGAACCCGAATCCTGCATGTCGTCGAGGCGAAAATAAGGCTCGGGATGCGCCTCCAGCCAGCGTTGAGCCCGTTCGGCCCGGCTCAGCAGCTCGTCGGCGTAATCGGAATCGAACGGCTTGTACACTCTTGCTCCCATCGCCGTCGCCGCCGCGAACATGGCCGTGCCGTAAGTCGACATCCCGTATACCGAGCGCTGCTGGACGTCTTCCGCCGGCGGAATGAAATCCGGGAAAACGCCCCCGCTTATTTTGTGGTAGACCGCCCCGTCTTCCCGCTGCATCCGCAGCAGCCAATCGAGCTCGAACTTGATTTCGGCCAGCAGGTCCGGAGCCGACTCCGCCGCCTCCCAATGCGCCCTCTCGCCGTCCAGTAGGAAGCGGCGGGCCGCGAAGAATTCCGGGCGCAGCTCGTAAGCGAGCATCATCTGTGCCGCGGCAATCGCCGCCGGGGGCACGTATTTCCCATAATCGCCGGCGTCGTACCAGCCGCCGCTCGCATCGATAACCGGCCTTCTTCCCTGCTCGTCCTCGAAGATCGGCTCGGCTTCCTTGTCCTGCAAATGGCCCGCCTGCAGCTTCAGACCAAGCTGCGGATCGTCGAGCGCCTGGCCGGATCGCTGCATCCGGTACGACCGGGAAACGCGATAGATCAGGTCGTCGTAGACGGAGTCCCCGATATAAAAGGGAACCGAGACGCTGCCCTCCGCTTCGATCCGATACCAGCCCGCGGTCTCGAGGCCGCCGATATCGACCTGCGCGACCCAGTCCCCGGAAAGTTCATCGTAACGCGCGGCCGGAACCTTCCCTTCCCATACGGTCCGTTCGTTCCCGTCGCGGTCCGCCACGACGGCTTCAAGCTCGGGGAAAGCTTCGTCCGCAGCGATAACCGCGACTTTCGGGCCTTCCGTCTCGTACCCGACCTGATTCACATGGATTCTAAGCTCCCTGGCCGGTCCCGGGCCCTCGTCTTCGGAGGGCGGCGCAGGCAGCGCCGAGGGAGACGGCGTGGACGAACGGGTCGGCGCGGCTTGATCTCCCCCGAGGCAGCCCTGGAGGACGGCCCCTCCAAGCAGCGCCAAGCCGAGCGCGATTTTCGTTCCCTTGTTTCGGCTCATTTTTCTTCGACCTCCCGTTTATGGAAAACGTTTTCTAAAATAAGTTTATTCGCCCCTCCAGCCTTAAAGTCCTCCCGCGGCCGGAGCAATCTTAAGATTTTCTTTAGGTGTTGTTACCGAATCATTAAGGTTGCGCCCCTATAATCGTCCGTAGGGTTTGAATGTACGACAAGCGATAGGAGCGGAGGAAACTCGTATGATAGAGATGATTCAGGTCAACCACCAATTCGTCATCGGCAAGAAGGGCAGGGAACGCATCGTGCCCGTGCTGCATGAGATCGACTTGCAGGTCAAGGAAGGAGAGATCGTCGCGATTGTCGGACGCAGCGGCTCCGGCAAGTCGACGCTGCTGAACCTGATGTCCGGCTATATCCGTCCGACGGCCGGCGCGATCCGCGTCGCGGGACGAGACGTAACCGGGCTGAGCGAGGGGGATTGGGCCGACTTTCGGCTCGCCCATCTGGGCTTTATGTTTCAGAGCTTCCAGCTCATTCCGAGCATGACCGCCTTCGAGAACGCCGAGCTGCCTCTCGTGCTGAAGGGGATGGGCATCGCGGAACGCAAGAAGCGCGTCATGGCGCTGCTGAATCAGGTCGGCGTCGCCGAATACGCCGGACATTATCCCGGCGAGCTGTCGGGTGGCCAGCAGCAGCGCGTGTCCGTCGCCAGGGCGCTGATGCTCAATCCGCCGATCGTGCTTGCGGACGAGCCTACCGGAAGCCTCGACAGCGACAACGAGCGGCAGCTGCTCTCGCTCATCCGGGAGCTTAACCGCGAGCTCGGCATTACGTTCGTTCTCATCACGCACGACGAGCAGGTCGCCGCCACGGCCCACCGCACGATCGCGCTGAAGGACGGTTACCTGTTGAACGCCCCGGGGAAGGGAGGAGCCTCATCCTATGAAATTCAATGACCAGGTCCGGTTCGTCCGGCAAAATATGAAGAAAAACAAAACGCGCCTGTTCATGACCGTGCTCGCGACGGCGATGGGCTGCGCTTTCCTGATCGTGCTCGCTTCGGTCGGGTTCGGCTTGCAGAAGAGCATCGTCGACAGAGCCGTCGGAGACCGGCTCGTCACCGCTATCGACATCTATGGCATTGCCGCGGAGGACGGCGTGGAGCGGCAGATCGACGAGAAGGGCATCGCATATTTGCGCTCCGTCGATCATGTCAAGGCGGTCACCTACCGGAACAACGTCCGGCAGACGCTTCGCTCTTCCATCGATGGGACCGCCATAACCCCCGGGAAGGTGATCAACGTCGACTTCGCGGCCGAGACGAAGGCGGGCTTCGAACTCAGCGCGGGACGGCTTCCGCAAGCGGACGACGAAGTCGTCGTCGGGTATCATATCCGGATGCCCGCCGAAGGCTTTAATCCGGGCGACGAGCTTCCCTCCGCCGAGGAGTGGCTCGGCAAGACGATGAGCCTGGAGGCTTCCCAGTTCGAAGCGGACGGAATCGAGCGGAAGAAATCGTTCTCCGTCAAGATCGTCGGCATTGCCGCCAAGCCGACGCGCGAATGGTTGACGGATAACTCGACCTACATCGGCAGTGCGGCGATGGCGGAGATCGAGGGCTTTACCGGCACGCAATGGGGCGAGCAGCGCATCGTACCGGACAAAGAGAATCCCGAAGGCTACGAGCCGCCGGGACTGCAGGACCCGCGCCAGTATAACCAGATCCAGGTCATTGCGGACAGCGCCCGGTACGTGAAGGACATTTCGGAGGAAATTCGCGGGCAAGGCTACTTCCTCTATTCCGTCGCGGACGATCTGAAGCAGATCAATCTCATGTTCTTCATTATGAAAATCGGTCTCGTATTCGTCGGCACGATCGCCGTGCTGATCGCCTCTATCGGCATCTACAATACGATGACGATGGCCGTCACCGAACGGGCGCAGGATATCGGCATCATGAAGGCGATCGGCGCCCATCCGTCGGCGATCCGGCGAATCTTCCTGCTGGAGAGCGCCATGATCGGCCTGCTCGGCGCGCTCATCGGCACGGCGGTCGCGTACGTCATCTCGATTGCCGTCAACGCCGGTCTGCCTCTGATCATCGAAGGCTTTATGGACGAGAAGGTGCCGGACGATTTCCGCTTCTCCCTCATCCCCGGCTATCTGGCCGCGCTGTCGGGCCTGATCTCGCTTGCCGTCGCCTTGCTGTCCGGCTCCCGCCCGGCTCGCAGAGCTACGCGGATCGACGTGCTGCGGGCGCTGAGAAGGGACCTGTGACGAACCGCCATGAAGCTGCTTAAACGTCTGATGCTCGTCTACCTGTCGATTGCCGTCCTGCTCGTTCTGCTGATTCTGTGGGGCGTCAAACTGATGGAACCGTTCGGACCGCTGCGGGTTACGGTCGTGAACGAGACAAGCGCCGATCTTGTCACAGTCGAAACAAGCGCCGTCTCCAGCTCCGGCAGCTCGAAGCACTTCTACCGGCAGCGCATCGAAGCCGGGCAGAACGCAAGGATCAGACCCGAGCTCAGCCTGACCGGGGAAGGCGGCGTCTACCAGAAGTTCGTCTTCGATGGCGGCGAAACGCGGGAAGCCGTCGTCTGCGGATATACGGAAAGTCTCTCTGGCACGGCCACGGTTACGCTTCGGGCCGACGGCCGGATAGAAGTGGAGCAGAGCTGCAGTTAGCTCTGCTCCTTTGTGATTTGAGGTAGAATGGAAGTGTAATGGCGGGGTGTAATGGCGGGGTGTTGTGGCGACGTGTAATGACGCTGTGTAATGATGTGTAGTGGGATGTGTAGTGGGACGTGTAATGGCGCTTTGTAATGACGTGTAGTGGCAACGTGTTGTGGCGATGTGTAATGACGTGTAATGGCGAAGTGTAACGGCGAGGTCGGCTCGGGCCGGAAGTTATCCCGGAGCTTCAGTTTGGCATTACCTGTTCCGGATCGGGATTAGTAGGTTGGACGTCAACGCGAAAAAACCGGCTATCTGCCCTCACCAAACCTCCACTTGGGCCACGATACTCGAAGAAACCTGCTATCCCCCCGCCAAAAACCCACATTCCGCTCGCGATGTTCTAAGAAACCTGCTATCCCCTCGCCAAAAGCCCACATTCCGCCCGAGATGTTCTAAGAAACCTGCTATCTCCCCGCCAAAAACCCCCATTCCGCCCGCGATGTTCTAAGAAACCTGCTATCTCCCCGCCAAAAACCCCCATTCCGCCCGCGATGTTCTAAGAAACCTGCTATCTCCTCGCCAAAAACCCCCATTCCGCTCGAGATGTTCTAAGAAACCTGCTATCCCTCACCAAGCCCCTTCTAAACCCGCCACCCCACTTACAGCATAGTATGGGCAACATCGCACACTAGCTGCCATGCCAGCCAGACTCTCGAGCAGAAAACAAACAATCGGAAAATCTTGCAACGCCCCTCCCTCAATGAGCCCAATGCACGACAGAGCGAGTCCCTGGAAATTGCGTGCGCCAGAGTTCTCCAAGAGTCCCGGGAGACGGATGCAAGCTAATTGGGTCGGATAAAAAAAGAAGCCGGCCCCTACAGAGGCGACGACTTCTTAGGTAGAGCAGGACGATCAGACTTTGCCGAGCAGCGATCCCCATTTTTTCTTCGGGCGATCGGACGGCAGCAGGAGCGCGAACAGGCCGACAAGCGGGAAAAAGCTGATCGCGAACATGACGTCGTTGATGCCGAACATATCGATCGCCTGCCCGAGCGCGACTCCGCCGATCGCGCCCATCCCGAAGGCGAGGCCGGTCGTGAGGCCCGAAGCCATGCCTACGTTGGCCGGCATCAGGAACTGCGCGTAGACGACGCTTACGGAGAAGCCGGACAGGATGACGAAGCCGAGCAGCGCGATGAGCGGGTACACCCAGAACAACGGCAGATGCGGCAGCAGAAGCGCAAGCGGAGAGGCCCCGGCAATCGAGAACACGATCATGTTTTTCAGCCCGAAGCGATCCGCCAGGACGCCACCGAAGAACGTGCCGAGCACGCCCGCCGCCAGAAACAAAAACACGGGAATTTGAGCCTGCTGCGTCGTCAGCCCGTAATCGAACTTCAAGTAAAATTGATAAAAGCTGCCGATGCCCGAATGGTACCAGGAGCGCGCGAAGACGAGGAATACGAGCATTCCCATCGCGAACTTGAGCCGGGGATGGCTGGCCTTCTCGACGACGGTCGAGCCGGCCGCCCGAGCGGCCGCGTTCTTCGTCCGATGCTCCTCCCATTCCGCAAGCTTGCGCTTGTACCAAGGAAGCAGGCCGAGCAGCACCGCGATTGCGAAGCCGGCGAACAGCGTACCCCAGATCGCGCCGATCTGGCCGAGGTGAACAAAGATAAGCGCCGTCATGAGCGGTCCCAGCGTACTTCCCGCGTTGCCGCCCACCTGGTAGATCGACTGCGCGAAGCCTCTTCGTCCGCCGGCCGCGAAATAGACGACCCGCGAGCCTTCCGGATGGAAAATCGCCGAGCCGAGCCCGATAAAAACGACCGCCAGCAGCAGCATCCAGAAATGTGGCGAGAAAGCCAGGCCGACCATGCCGATCAGGCTGAGCCCCATGCCGATCGGCAGCATGTTCGGGAGCGTTCTTTTGTCCGAATACGCGCCGACGACGGGCTGCATGACCGATGAGGTCATATTGATCATAAAACCGATCCAGCCGAGCTGGACCATCGATAAGCTAAGCGATTCCTGCAGGATCGGATACAGAGCCGGAACGACCGCCTGCATCGAATCGTTCAGCATATGGACAAGGCTGATGGCGAACAGAACGGGCAGCACCGTCTTCGTGCCCGGATTCGCCGCCCCCTTGGCCCCCGCGATTGTAGCCAAAATCTTTCCCTCCGATGACGTTTCATCTTATGAATTATACCAGTGTAGATTCGAGCTGCGGGGAAGTCAAGGCAAGCAATCGCGAGATTGACGGCAAAAACGCCCGCTTGGGGCGGGCGTTTCTTCCCAGGGAAGCGAATTTGCGTTTTTTGTCCTTCCAGTCGGGATTCGAGTCAATCGACCTTGCGCAGCGCGGCTATAAAATCTCGGATCGCCGGCGCTTCGACGGCGTCCATCGCTTGCGAATTCCCATCGAGGTACGCTTCCAGCGCGCTCTTCAGCAGCCTGCCGTAAGCCTCCTTATCCGCTTCGCTCTCGGCCGCCAGAGCTTCGACCAGCTTCCTCCAATCGGGCGTTCCGCTCTTGTAGGGCGCTCTCTCCGGATACGCCGCCGCGAGCTCGGCGACCTTTCCGAACGATGCGCCGGCATACAGCTCCGCCGCCAAATAGGAGCCGACGAAGCGGTGCGACCGATCGCGCTCCAATGCTTCGCGGAACTGGACGATCGCCTCCTCCGTCCGTCTCGCCTTCATTAGAAATGCCGCGTATCGGGACTGCGAGTAGCCGTTCGTTTTCCCCCCGCCCGCCTCCAGATCCCGCTCGTAATACGCCTCCGCCTTGCCCCGATCGCCGAGCTTGTCGTAATGGTCGAACAGCTCGAAGAGAATGTTCCGGTTGCCGGGAGCAAGCTGCAGCAGCGCCTCCAAATACGGAACGGCCTGCGTTCGCGGTTCTTCGGATCTGGCCAAGGAGGCCTGCGCGCCGTAGATGCGAGCGATCATATTCAGACTGTGGCGGTCGCGCGAATCGGCTTCGTACGCCCGCTTATATTCCGCCAATGCCTCGTCCAGCCGGCCGTCCAGCATCAGCCGATCGGCGGCGGTTAGCGTTCTTTCCTTCAGGTAGAAAAAAGGCAGCGCGCCCATCGTCTCCTCGTTTAACCGGTAACCGTTGCTTCTGGTGATCAGCCGGTCGTCATTATCGTACGCCTCCACGTACCACGAGTACCGGAGATCCGGGTTCGAGAAGCCGAGGACGGATGTGGGGTCGAGCTCGAGCTTGCCATCTGCGTCCCGGTAGGAGTAGGCGGCCGTCGTCTCGTAGATCTCCTCGGCGGACAGTTCGATCTCGCTCTGCGCGATTCCTTGCCGAATCGCCATGCTGGACGTTCCGCCCTCGATCGGAATCGTTCCGTACAGCGTATAGGAAGACGCCCCCTCGACCGGCTCCCAAGCAAATTTTACAGTCGGCCCGGTCAGCTCCGCCTCGTCCACAGGCTGCTTGACGTCGATCAGCGGCCGCAGCACGGCGTTCTCCGTCAGCGTATCTCCGCCTCCGACGACAATCCAGTCGTCGTTCATCGTCGGCCAAGTCCAACCGTCGATCTGGTCGAACAGCAGTCCGAGGTACAGCTGGTAAGCGCCCGGAATGACATTGTTGAATTCGTAGCGCCCCTGGGCGTCCGTAAGAATCTGATACGGCTCTCCGTCCACGATGCTGTGATGCACGTCGCTCTCTCTGCGGAGGAACACCCCCACGCGCGCCATCGGCGTGCCATCGCTTCGCTTCACCGTCCCGGACACCGTCGCCCCGTTTTCGTCCAGCGCCTTCTCCAACTGCTCCCGCAGCGGCTTCAGCTCCTCCAGCTTGGCCGGAACGATATCCTCCTTGTCCGGCCATTCGGCTTTTAGCTTCGCGACCCGCTCCTCCAACGCCCTCAGCTCCCGCTCGACCGCTTCAAGCGCCTCCTCGCCCCGGCCTTGCCCGACCAGCAGCTTCGCCTTGAGCTGGGTGACCTCGCCGGAGAAATCGAGGTTGACGGACGGGGGCTCGGCCTCCAGCCGTTCGACCAGCCGCATCGCTGATTCCGAATCGCCCAGATCGGCATACAGCTTGGCGCGTTCCAGCGCCAGCTTCGCCCGCCAGCTTCCTCCCCGCTCCTCGGCCTTCTCCAGCACGGCCAGCGCGCGATCGGAGTCGCCTTCCCCCTTGTAATATTGCGCCAATTGATTGGCCGCGCCGAACAGATAGCTATCCGCGGGCCCTTCCGCAACGTATTCCTGCAAATACGGCAGCTTCTCCTCCCAGCTCCAGACCCGACTTTCCCCGCCGTCCTGCGGGGAGATGCTCATCGTCGATCCGGGGCCTGCGTACACGTCGAAGCTGCGCGTCGGCGAAGCCTCGCCGTATCCGATCATATACTCGCGAATCAGCTCCAGCCTCTTGGCCACAGCTGCCCGCTCGATCGCCGCCAGCATCGCCTTCTTGCCGCCCGGAGCCCCTGCCTCGTAATCCTTGACCGCCGCCCGGACCTGAAGCTTCGGGATAACGACGAATTGCAGCAGGGACAGCGCGGCCCCGACAAGCAGGACGGAGACGACGAGATGCTTAACCTTGACCGTCACTTTCAATAGATGCCACCGCCCTCTCGTAATCGTCCTTCCAGTACGTATTGCCTCCGACTTCGACAAGCTGCCTTCCCGTCGACGCGTCGTCGCCGTCGTCCGGGCCGCGCAGCTGGGAAGCGGCGACAACGGCCAGCAGAACGGCAAAGCTCAGGCCGAGCGGCACGACCGGAACCTCGAGCTCCTTGTTCCACAGCGCCAGCAGCCGATCGCGCCAGGAGCGGGGATGAGTCCGCCTCAGTACGTCCTCCTGCCCGCCGAACCGCAGCTCGTCCAGCTCCTCCCGCAGCCTTTTATTCATAGACTCCCGCTCCATCTTCATCCCCCTTCTCCAGCAGCGTTCTCAGCTTCGCCCGTCCTCTGGACAGTCTGGCTTTCACCGTATTCTCATTGCTGCTTAGCTGCTCCGCGATTTCCGCCACGCTTAATTCGTTAAAATAATATAACGCGATGACTTCCCGATATTTGTAATCCAGCTTATGGACCGCCTCGCTTAACCGTTCGGCGCGCCACTCTGCCAGCAGCAGCTCCTCCGGCCCGGGCTCGGTCTCCTCCGCCAAGCTCTCCACGCGCTCGAACGGAAGCAGGCTTCTCCAGCTCCAGGTCCGCATCCTCATCCGGCAGCGGTTGGCGACGATCCGCAGCAGCCAGCTCCGCAGCTTGTCGGGCTGCTTCAGCTGCTCGATCTTGGCGTACGCCTGCACGAACGCGTCCATGACCGCCTCCTCCGCCGTCTGCCGATCCTTGAGCAGCAAATAGGCGGTGCGAAGCATCTCGTCGCCGTAGGCGGCCATCAGCTCGCGAAGCGCGGCTTCGTCCTTGGCGATCAATCTTCTCACGACATCCAGACCGGCTTCCCTCCCTACATCAATAAGATGCGTCCCGGCGCGATCCGGTTGCATTTTCTCATCGCAATCTATTGCAAGCATAATTTTTCGGAGAAGAGAGAACAAATCCTATACCTGAAAAAGCGCCGCTAATCGGCCCAAGTAATCGGACCAGCGGCGCTCTCTGCGCATTCGTTTATTTTATTGCGATTACGGGCTTGCGATCTTCGGCTTCCTAATCTCAGCGCTCTGCCGCAGAGGCACCCGTCTCGTTATCAAAATAAGACGTATCCATGATTCGCGCATAAATATAAGGATTCAGGTTGTGGCTTTGCACGTGGATCTTGATTTTTTCCAGACCCGCTACGTTAAAGACCATCCGGGTCGACGAATCCTCCAGATTTGCCGTATGGGTTTCAAGCGCGGTAAGCGCCGTGTTGCCGGCGGCTTCGCTCGCATTGTACAGCGTAAATTCCACGTCGTGCTCCCCCGGGCTGACAATGGCGGCATCCAGGACAAGACGCTTGTACTTGCGGTCCAGGGTAAAAACAATATCGCCGTACTGATCGATTTTCAGAACCTGCTTGTATGGCTTGTCGTTGACCCGCGTTTCTCCCGGATCCCGCGTCGCAACGACGTAGATGTTGTCGATCTCCATCGGCATGGCGAAGATCGGAGTTTCCGCTCCCGGTTGGTCTCCGATATAAATCTTCTGCGCGGCGGCGTCGAAATTGACCGGCACCTTTAGAGCCTCGGCCACGGCGCGAACCGGCAAATAGTTGACCCCGTTGTAGTAGATCGCCGACATGGGCTTGCCGTTCGCATCTTTGGGCTGCCACGCTTCTCCGTTCAGCACGAACGTCGCGCCCCGGTTAAAAAAAGCCTTGATCGGCTCCAGGTTGGCGGCCGCGTACGCGGACCCGAATGAAGAGGACAGCAGAGCGGCGATGAAAAGCAGGATCAGAACCGGTTTCTTCTTCCGAAATTTGACCATTAATCGAACACATCCTTCCGCAATCGCGATTTCGCTCACAATGCTTTAAGCGTAGCATCGCGCGATAGCGGCGGATATTACCCGAAAGTCGTAAAAAAGTAGCAGAAGAGGGCGTTTCGCAGCCCGGGACGCATTCATCGGCCCGAGGACGGCGGCCGTTCCCCGAGCAGATGGAGCAATTGGGCCCGCTTCTTGACTTGAAGCTTGCCATAAATATTGGAAATATGCTTCTTAACCGTCGCTTCGCTCAGAAACAGCGCATTGGCGATCTCCAGATTGGAGCGGCCCTGGATCAGAAGCTCGACAACCTCCCTCTCTCTCCTGGACAGCAGATTAAATCGCTCGTCCCGATCGTGCCGGTCCTGCGGGATTCCGGCCAAGGCGATCATTTTGTTCAAGTAATCCCGGAGCTTCGTCCCTCTGGTATCCAGCACGAAATACGGCGTGGGCCTGCCGTCGCCGTATTCGTAATGAACGACCTCCTTGACTCGCTCGAATCCGAGGCCGCGAAAGATCGCATGAAAGAACGGAATCGCCGGGGAGGTCGTGACCATCAAGCCGGCCGACAGCATGTATTGGATAAACGTCAGTCCGGCCGCGTGGCACAGCGTCGAATCGGAATAATCGCTCACTTCGATGAACATGACGAAGTACCCGGCCGCCTGTTCCCGCGGAGTCCTCAGCCGTTCAAGCTCGGGCTTGGACAGACTGGAGAAGTAAGCGGAAAAAGGCGGGCGGGCAAGCAGATAGTCCAGCGTCCGTTCGTGAATCGGCACGACCGCCGCCATTCCGCACACCTGACCGCGGGCATCCCGAAGCAGCTTAACGATGCCCGGGTCCAGGCGATAGAGCTCCGTCAGGTTCAAATGGCGATACGGACTGACGCTATCGGAGGCCTTGAGGAAATATTCGAAGCGCTCTCCGGATTCCGGGTCCTGCCCAACGATGCGGACGTCGCGCGCCGAGGCCAGTCTGTTCCCGACGTACCGTTCGGCTTCCGGCCAATTTCCGGGATGCAGAGCCTCGGTCGAACCGCGGACGAACTGTTGATAAAACAAGGTCCGAACCAGGCGGTCGCCGATATAGTACACCCAATCCGCCCGTTCCCACGGTGCGGATTGGCCCGGGGACGTTTTTTTCATAGCGAGATAATAGAAGGTTACGCACCGCTTCCACAGACGATCGTAATGGCCCGGCATCCGCTGACGCAACTCGTAACCGATCGCGTCGCGCAGCATGTCGTGCAGCATCCAGCCGTTGTCGGTTTTGCGAACGAACGAAAACCCGGTCAATTGCAGAAATTGCTCCGTCGGCACCGGCTTCTCCAGAACGAAGCTCAGCAGCTCCTGGTTAAAATGACGCAAGACGGCCGCGGCCTCCACCGCCTCCCGGACGGCGGCATCGGGCACCTCCTTTAACCAAACGTTCACCGCTTGCGCGAAGGCGTTCCCGATCGCGGCGGAAGAATGCGGCGGAACGGCTTGGGCGAGCGTCGTCGACACGAACAGGGACAGCGTCAGCGGATGACCGCGCGTTCTGTTCCATGCTTGGCGAACAAGCTCTTCCCGCTCGATGCCCGATCGGCCCAAATATTGTTTAACGGCCTCGTAGTTCAAGTCCTCCAGCGGCATGCGGACGATCAGCTGCCTCCAGGCCGGCGAGACAAGCCACGGGCCTTGCAGCGGAACTCTTCCGGAGACGACGATCAGTATGTCCGGGCCGAGCTGGGGCAGGAACTGCTCCCGCAGCCAGGCCTCCAGCTCCCCGATCTCCTCGAACGTATCGAGGGCAAGTACCCATTTGCCGTCTCCCGCGGCCTCGCGGATCGCATCCAGACAAATATCCGTCAGCGAACGGACGTCCGTCCGGAGATTGTTCAACCGCTGCTCCGGATAGCGCAGTGAACGCAGCAGCTGCAGGCAAAAGCCGGCGGGGTCGAGCGGCAGCGCGCGGCAATCCGCGAGCAGGAAATCGACTCGGGCCGCCGCGGACAGACGGCGGAATTCGTCCAGCAAATAGCTCTTCCCGACTCCGCCGGTTCCGTAAATATTGATCAGGCTTCCGGCCGAGGGGCCGGCCGCGAGACGTTCGAGAAACAGACGGATTTCCCGCTCCCGCCCCACCAGATATTGCCGCTCCAATCGATCGATCTCTCCGGCAAGCCTATGCTCCCGAATATCCTTCTCCATCGCGATAGGTCACCTCGCCGCTCATCCGTCCTCGGGGCCGGCCGTTCGCCCCGTCGTCTCTTCCGATTTCGCTCCCGAAGCCGGAAACCCTTCTTTACGCCTTAAGCTTCCTTGAATTTAAAGCTGCGGGCCCAATAAATGACCGGAGTCGAAGCGACCGAAATGACAAATTTGAGCAAATAGGTCGTGATCGCGATGTCCGTCCAGACGCCCCAGGAATATTCCCCCGCGAACGCGATCGTGCAGAAAATCAGCGTATCGACCATCTGGCTGACGCCGATGCTGCCGTTGATGCGAATCCACAGCTGATTGCGGGACGGGAACTTCGCCCTCAGCTTGCTGAATATTTTCACGTCGAGAAATTGGCTGACGAAATACGCGGTCAGGCTGCCCAGCGCGATGCGCGGAGCCAGACCGAAGATCGTCTGCAGCGCGGGATCGCCGAAATCCGTCTCCTGCGGCCGGAAGACCAGCGCCATCTGCATGACCGCCGTCGACATCAGCAGGAAGAAAAATCCGAACCAGACCGCCTTCTTCGCTTCCTTCTCTCCGTATTTTTCGTTAATTAAATCCGTCGTCAAATAAATCGTTCCGTACAGCGTGTTGCCCAGCGTCATGACGAATCCGAACATGCCGATCGTCTTCACGACCTGAATGTTGGCGAGAATGACGGCTGCCGCCACCCAGGCGTACAGCCCGTTCTTGCCGAACATCCGGTAGCAGAGCAGGAACAGCGCGAAGTTGACCAGGACGAACAGAACGCCCCACCCGAAATTGAACATAATAAACAGCCTCCTAGTTTTGATAACGCGGGAGTTTGCGAACCGCGGCTTCCATTCGCCGGAAGCATGCGTCAAACGTCTCATTATAGCACGAAAAAGAGGATGCATCTCCTTCCGCTGCTATACGCTCCCGAAACCGGAATGATCCACCCGTGACAGGGGGATTTCAGAAGCGTATGAGGCAGTCTCCAGGAGGCGCATCCGCCTATTGGATCTATCGATTATCCCGAGCAGTTCCGCTTAGAGGGCAGCCCTTTCTTTTCGCCGCCTTAAGCGGCTTTCTTGTCCGGGTACTCTTCCTTGCGCAGCTTGACTTTGCCGACGAACAGGCTGAGCGGCAGCGCCGCGGCGGCGATGAACGTGGCAAGCAGGTAGACGTCGTTAACGCTCATCGTGAACGACATCGCCGAGATGAAGACCTGGTCGGTCTCCCCGGCCTGAACGAACGACGCGCCGTGATGCGCGGATCTCGTGGCGAGCAGCGTCGTGAAGACGGCGATCGCGAACGATCCGAACACGTTGCGGGTCCAGTTCATGATCGCGGACGCGTGGCCCGACAGCTCGCGGGGCAGCAGCTCCATGCCGGCGTTGCTGGACGGCATCATGACGAGCGCGATACCCAGGTTGCGGACGACCATCCAAAACAAAATATAGGCGTGGGACACGTCGAGGCTCAGCCAGCTCAGCGTGACCGTTCCGATCGACAGCAGCACGATGCCGACGAACATGAGCCAGCGCGGACCGATCGAATTGTACAGCTTGCCGACGATCGGCATGACCAGCGCCATCGCCAGCGAAGCCGGCAGCAGGATCAGTCCGGTGTCCATCGCGGACACGTGCTGAATCCGCTGCAGGAAGACGGGCGTCAGGAACGTGCCGGAGTAGAGGCTGATCGTCAGAATGTTGGTAATCACCACGTTGATCGTATATCTCCCGTTGCGGAATACTCGCAAATTCAGCAGCGGCGACTCCGCCGTCAGCTCCCGCCAGATGAACAGCACGAGCATGATCGCGCCGCCGATCAGCAGCGACAGCGTCTGCCACGACCCCCATCCCCACTTGTTCCCTTGCCCCAAGGCAAGCAGCAGCGACGTGCTGCTGACGATAACCGTTACGAAGCCGATCGCATCGAAACTCTTGGGCACGTTCAGCCGATAATAAGGAATATAAGCCGCAACGCACCAGATCGCGATCAAGCCGATCGGCACGTTCATCAGAAACATCCACTGCCAATCGTAATTTTGCAGCAGCCAGCCGCTGAGCGTCGGGCCGAACGCCGGCGCCATCATCGAAGCCAGCCCCCAGAGCGCCATGGCCATCGCCTGTCTCTCGCGCGGAACGATCTGATAGATAAGCGCCATCGTCGAGGGAATGATCAGGCCGCTGAACGCTCCCTGCAGGACGCGGAAGCCGATAAGCGCCGTCTCGTTCCAGGCCGCGGCGCACAGCGCCGAGGACAGCGTAAAGCCGATCAAGGAAAACAAATACAGCCGCTTATAGCTGAACTTCTCTCCCAAATAACCGACGATCGGCGCCGTCGTGCCCATGGCCAGCATGAAGCCGGTCAGCGTCCAGGTGACGGTATCCAGACTGGTCTGAAAATGATCCTTCAAAATTTCCAGAGCGATGTTGATCGTGCTCGAAGCCAGAATACATAGAAACGATCCGATAAAAATTGCAACCATTACGGGAATGAAACGTATTTCTTGATTATTGCGCTCTTCCATGATCCGATCTCCGCGCCTCCGATGAACTCTATGTATTTTTTTACATAATTGCTGGCAAGGACATAATAATAACGCCAAACCCTTGAACTGTCAAAGTATGCGATCTGGAGGACCCCTCATGAATACGTTGGCCTACGGCTTGCTGAGCCTGCTCACCCATGTCCCCCTGTCCGGCTACGACCTGACGCAGCGAATACAGCCTTTCTGGCCGGCCAAGCACAGTCAGATTTACCCGCTGCTCGCGCGGCTGGAGAAATACGGCATGGTCTCCTGCGAGCTGGTTCAGCAGAGCGACAAGCCCGACAAGAAGGTATACTCCCTGCAGGAAAAAGGATTCGACGCGCTGCGGGAATGGTTGACCGTTCCGGCTGCCGAGCCGGTTATGCGCGACGAGCTGATGCTGAAAGCCTTCTGCGTTTCCTACGTGGAGCCTGCGGTATCGCGCGATCTGTTCGCGGCCCGCCTGGAGCATTACCGGGCCAAGCTGCTGCGGCTGGAGGACAAAATCCGGGGCGTTCGCCAATTGGCGAACGCGGACGAAGCGGAAACTCCGCCGTACGACTCCCCCTTCTTCGGACCTTATATTATGTTGAACAAAGGTTTAATGGTATGCCGGACGAACATCGAATGGTGCGAGTGGGTGCTGTCGATTATCCCGGGCGGGACATCGGCGACGGCAGATCGCAAGGATTAACGCGGGGAAAACGGGAAGCCGGACGAGGTTAAGGCATCCGGGTCTCCAAAAATCCGGGAACGACGCTCGGGGGCGCATGACGCGCTGCCCGAAGGATGAATCGCGACGCTCGGTAACGCAGCGAAGGCTGCCCTGTTCCCTCCCGGGACGGGCAGCCTTCGCTGCGTTGCTGTCGGTTTACGCCGTGCCGGCATCCACCGGTTTACCTCCTCTTCCGCCGGTCAGCTTCTTCCAGCCGACGCGAATCCACGGAAGAAGGTAATAGTCGAGGCCGAATTTGCCGGCGTTAGCACCGCCGAGGAACACGATAATGCCGAGCAGCGTCAGCCAAGGGTTCGTCGACACCGTGCCGGCGAACAGAAACAGGAAGTTCATCAGAAGCCCGAAGAACGCGGCCGCCGCCGTCAAACCCCCGACGATCAGCCCTACGCCGACAAGAAACTCGCCGACCGGAATCAGAAAGTTGATCAGCTTGACGTTCGGCAGGGCGAAGTGCTCCAGAAATCCCGTATACGTCGGATAGACCGCCGAGTTCGTCGCTTTGTCCATGACCGGGCTCTCTATCGCCTTGGTGAGGAAACCCGATGCGCTAAAGCCCTCTCCAGCCAGTTTATGCCATCCCGCGTCCAGCCATTGCCATCCGAGATAGATCCGAAGCAGAGTCAACGCCGCCGCCGCCCAGACGTTTTCTCTAAGAAACTTGACTACCATAGCCGCCATCTCCCATCGCAGGTTCTCTTCTCCTTACGCCTTCATTATGAAGACCTTTCCCGTTTTTTAATGTGAAAATAATCACAATGTTTCGCCCGGATTGCCCCCAATCTTGAACAATTGGTGACAACCGCGACGCCGGGGAAAGGCGGCGTTTCGAAGGGAGACGTTAGACGTGGTACAATAAGAGGAAAAAAGCACCGGATAGGAGATTCGTTATGAGCGCACAAAATCGCGTACAGCAAGAACAAGCCCTTATTATCGGAGCCGGTCCCTGCGGCTTGTCCGCGGCTCTGGAGCTGCAGGCTGCGGGAATCGAGCCGCTGCTGATCGAGAAGCATGCCGTCGTCCATTCCATCTATCAATATCCGACCTATATGAATTTCTTCAGCACCGCCGAATTGCTGGAGATCGGCGGCATCCCGTTCACGAGTCCGAACGACAAGCCTTCCCGGCGAGAAGCGCTGCAATATTATCGGGACGTGGCGCTGCGGCGGAAGCTGCGCATTCGCGCCTACGAGGAAGCCGTCTCGATCCAGCCGCAGCCGGACGGCTCGTTCCTCGTCGAAACAGCCGACCGCTTCGGAAGCGTGCGCGCGTACAAGACGCGTTACGTTACCGTCGCGACCGGCTACTTCGATCACCCGAACATGCTGGGCATTCCCGGCGAAGAGCTGCCGAAGGTGTCCCATTTCTTCGGCGAAGCCCATCCGTATACCGGCATGAAAGTCGCCATTATCGGCGGCAACAACTCCGCCGTGGACGCGGCGATGGAGCTGCTCCGCGTAGGAGCGGAAATTACCGTCGTATACCGCGGCGATCACTACTCTCCGAGCATCAAGCCCTGGGTGCGGCCGCTGTTCGAGGGCAATGTGAACAAGGGCAACATCCGGATGCTGTTCTCCTCCCAAGTCGTGCGCATCGATCTGGACAGCGTAACGATTCAGCCTGCGGAAGACGGCGCAGCCCCTTATCGGGTCGACAACGATTTCGTGCTGGCGCTGACCGGCTTCCGGCCGGAGCGTACGCTGCTTACCGAGGCCGGGGCGACGGTCGATCCGGATACGACGATCCCGGCCTTCGATCCCGAGACGATGGAGACGAACGTGCCAGGGCTGTTCATCGCCGGCGTAATCGCCGCCGGACGCGAGGCGAACGAAATCTTCATCGAGAGCGGACGGCATCACGGCAAGCTGATCGCGCAGCGGATTCGGATGCTGGAGGAGCAATCTTCTTCCGTCCGATGACCGCTCCTCCGTGCAGAACGCCACGGTCGGAGCCAGCCGGGATCGCCCCGCTGCCCGCTATCGAAGCGCGGCCTACCCTCTGATCAGACGCATCCGCGGCTCGTATCCGTCCGGGGCGACGAGGTCCACTTCGACCCCTTCCGGCGCCCGGACGTCAAGCCGGAACACGCGGCTGCCCGCTTCGTCCTCCATGCGCCAGGCAACGTCGATCCGGCCGCCGCTCGGCAGCGGCACCGCCCCGCGCGCCCACTTCAGATCGCCCGGCTGCGGCGCTACGCGGACGCGGCTCCAGCCGTCGGTTTCCTTGCGGACCCCGAGAACGCAGGCGCCCAGGAAATAACCCGGCGCCGCCGACCAGGCATGGCAATGGCTGCGGGTCAGCATGTTCGGATTCGGGCGATTTTCGACAAAGTTCGGATACATCTCCCAGCACGTCGTCGCTTCGTACTCGATCATCTGTCCGAAATGCTTGCGCATATCGTCGAGCATAATATCGTAGCGGCCGAGAGCGGCCAGCGCCTCGTAATAGAAGAACGCCATAAACGGACTGCCGATTTGCACGAATTCCCGCGGAGGCTCGACCAGATAAGCGGCCAGCCGCTCCTTGCGCGTTCCTTCGGCAATGCCGTTCAAATAGACGACCGCCTGCGTCTGAATGCTGAAAATGTCGGAGCTCCGGCCGTCCGCATGGATGCAGTCGAGATACGCCTGCCGTTCCTCGCTCCACAAAAAAGCGTTGATCGCTTGCGCCAGCGTCTCGGACGCCTCCGCAAACGGAATTCCCCGGTCGGCTTCTCCCGCAAGCTTCGCCAGCTTGGCCGCCGAGCGCAGCGCTCCGACGAACACCGCGTTCTGATGCGTGACGATGCCGTCCCGCGGCTGATCGATCGGCGCCCAGTCCAGCAGGTTCCAGCCGCGATGCCGCAGCAGGCCCCGCTCGTCGATTTTCCGCAAATAATGCTCCAGCGTAAACCGGACCTGCGGCCAAATCCTCCGGGCGAACTCCCGGTCTCCGGTATGCTCGGCGTATTCCAGACAGGCGTTCGCCCAGAAGAACGTCCAGTTCGGAATGACGCTGCTCCAGCCGCTCGGCACCTGGTCGGCGAACAACGGCGTCTGGACGGACGAGCCGGGCACCAGCTCCAGACATCTCTTGACGATGTCGCTTGCGCCGAATACGTAGTAGTTGACCAGCGCTTCGTTGCGGCTGTCTCCGACCCAGAACGTCTGCTCGTAGGCGGGGCAGTCGACGAAAGTATCCTCCATGCACAGGCGGGTCGTATGCTTGCTGATTTCCCAAATGTCGTTAAGCAGCGGATCCGAGCTGTGAAAACGGCCGATTTCGGCGACCGGGAAGTTGCTCTGCACGATTTGCACGCCGATCAGTCTGACCGGACGGCTCGCGTTGCGAACGGTCACCATCAGATAGCGAAGGCCGCGCCGAACCGGCGACTCGTACTTCTGCCAGCCTTCCTTGCTCGCATAACGCAGCGTGTTGTCCAAAATGTACGTGTCCTGCCGCCATCCGTCCCTCATATACTCATAGCCGTAGAAGTCGAGCATCGCCCCCTCCGGCGCGTCCAGCTCGAAGCGAATATAACCCGACCATTCCTTGCCGAAATCGAGCACGAATTCCGTATCGCCGTCCGGGTAGGCAGGCACGGTCGCGGGAAGCGGTCCGGCCATGCATACGGCCTGCAGCTCCATCGGAACGGGGCGGCTCTCCTCGCTTCTCTTCCAGACGCTCTTGCCGAACACCGAATCCGTCGCGACAAGCTCAAGCGGGAACGGCCGGATCCAATCTTCGAGGCTCCGCAGGTCGTCGGCCGAAGCGGCGTCGCGAACCCGCGCGTACGCGTCGAAGCCCTCGAACGCCCCGGCGTCGAGCTCCTTGTTTCCGCCGAACCCCTTATAATCGTCCAACGGAGAGGATTGCTCCTGCTCCTGGTAATCGACGTACGTTCTCGTCGCGAACGGACCGATCAGCGCGAAGGGCGACTCCCCGTCCACGCCCGCGCCGGCAATCGGCGACACGATCTCGAACGGAACGTCGCAATCGATGCCGAAATGCAGTCCCATCCCGTGTTCGGAGCCCAAGGTCTCGAGCCATACGAAATTATCCCCTTGCCTCAGCCGGATCCGCGCGTAGCGTTCGGGAAGCTGCCCCTCCATCTCGCTTGTCTTGAAGCGCTGTCCGTTCAGGCCGAAACCCCGGAACGCTCCGAAGCCGCCGAGAAACCCGAACGTCGCGTCCGCGGCTTCGCTCGCCCGGACGACGAAGGCGACATAACCGGCGAACGCTACGGGATTCGCATGCCCGACGCTGTCCGGCAGCATCGCATTTCGAATGTCGAGGGCGGTCGTCCACGACACGGGCCGCACGCGCTTCAGCGATTCCACCCGAACCGGCCAGACCGGCTCCTCGGTCAGCGAAGGAATGTCGCTCGGCACAAGCTTGGGCCATGGATCGCAGCCGGGCCGGCCGATCGTCCGCGCCGGCTTCCACTGCTCGGCTCCGGTTCCTCCGGTCGTCGTCCAACCGCCGTCCGACAGACGCGCATCGACGCTTTCGGAAAAGCCGAGCTGGCACGACATGCGCGGCGTACGCCGATCGTATCCGGCGTGCTGCGCCGTCTCCCACGAGGCGTCGGTCCCGATTGCGAACGAGCCGCCGCCAGCGAGGCTCGCTTCAAGCTCCGCCAACAGGCCGCCTCTTCCCAAAATATATTGAAACGTCGACAAGCCGTAGCTGATGACGAGAACGGCAATCGTATTCGTCCCTTTGCGGAGCAGATGACCGACCGAATGGGTATTGTAGCTCTGTTCCGCCGGCCACGAACGGACAGGTCCTCTTCCGCACAGCGTCCCGTTGACGAACAGCACGTACCGCGCGTCCGCCGTAATGGCGATTTCAGCCGCGGCGGCGGCTTCCGGCAGCTCGAACTCGCGTCTGTAGCAGCGCCACTCGTTGCGCGCGCCTCCTTCGCCTCCGTCCCCTATCCATTCCGCCCGCCATTTTCGTTGCTCCTGTTTCATTTTCACCGTTTCCCTCCTCGATTGGTAGCCTGCACCCCCTATTCTACTCTGCGAAAACGCTTGCTTTTCAGGTCGATTCGGACTTAAAATAGGGCTGATTCGGACAAAAGCTTGACCGAGAGGCCGATGACCATTCGCCGTTTGGGGGGAATCCGGCAGCCGGCCCCACCGCCGGCGGCGTCCCCAAGCGGAATTCAAAGGAGGCAGCTGCGATCCATGACCGTTCAACGCCCGATTTACGTCACTCCGGGATCGCTGTTTTTCGAGCCGGGGCTTCCGATTCACGTCAATCGCGTCAGCGAATCGTTCCGGCTGCAGGAGCATAAGCACGACTTTATCGAAATTTGCATCGTCGCCGAAGGCGAAGGCGAGCACTATATCGACGGCACTCATTTCAAGGTGACGAAGGGCGATCTGTTTTACATTCCGGTCGGCGTCTCCCATGTCTTCCGTCCGCGCTCCGCTTCGCCGGACCGGCGTCTTATCGTCTATAATTGCGTGTTCGCAAGCGCCTGCCTGGACGATGTTTTTCGCATGCTGCCGCTCGAGCGCAAGCTGCGGGATTTCTTCAGGGGAGCAGAGGAGGAGGGGCGCTGGATCGCGCTGCGGGATTCGGCCGGGGAAGCCCAGTGGACGCTGCAGCGGCTGTTCCTGGATTCGTCGCAGCCGGCGGAGGGCCACTCCGCCCGCCTGTACGCGGGACTGATCGAGCTGCTCGTCTTCGTATACCGGCGCTGCCGCCCAGTCGCTTCGGCTCCCGTCCCGACGGAGGAGGACGGCGTGAACGAGCTGCTTGGCCGCATCGTCCGCGACTGCTCCTCGACGCTTAGAGCCGAGGACATCGCGGGCGAATTGGGCGTCAGCGTCCGGCAGCTGCAGCGGCTCGTCAAGTCGGCCTCCGGCATGTCGCTCACCGAGTTCGTCCAGGAGGCGCGAATCCGGGAAAGCTGCCGGCTGCTGGACGAGTCCGCCAACAAAATCGGCGCAATCGCCGCCGCTGTCGGCTACCAGGATTTGAAGTTTTTCAACCGGCTGTTCAAGCGAAAAACCGGAATGACTCCGCGAGAATACCGCAGGAGAGCCTTCGTCCGCGACGACGATTCCGTGGTTTAGGGGAAATGAGGCCGTTCCCCATGCGGGTCGTCCTCGGGGCGCTTCACGTGCGTGCCTTCTTTAGCGGGATAGGTGCTTATCGAGGGAGGACTTAGCAGGTTTGTTTCATATCATGGCCAGACGTCGGCTTTCGGCGGTGGAGCGCGGTTCTGTCGAGCATCTCAGAGGCCAGGCGGGGCTTTCTGCGCGGAGATAACCGATTTTGTAGAACATCTCGGCCCCAGACCGGACTTTTCGCGTGGAGATAACCGATTTTGTAGAACATCTCCGCCTCAGACCGAGCTTTTCGCGTGGAGATAACCGATTCTGTAGAACATCTCTGCCCCAGACGGGGCTTTTCTCACGGAGATAACCGATTCTGTAGAACATCTCCGCCCCAAACGGGGCTTTTCTCACGGAGATAACCGATTCTGTAGAACATCTCTGCCCCAGACGGGGCTTTTCTCACGGAGATAACCGATTCTGTAGAACATCTCCGCCCCAAACGGGGCTTTTCTCACGGAGATAACCGATTCTGTAGAACATCTCTGCCCCAGACGGGGCTTTTCGCGTGGAGATAACCGATTTTGTAGGACATCGCGGCCTCAGACGGGGCTTTTCGCGTGGGGATAACCGATTCTGTAGAACATCTCCTCCCCAGACGGGACTTTTCTCGCGGCACAAACAAACCCGCCCGCGGCATCCTGAGGAAGGTAAAGACGCTTAGCCGGGGGGCGATTCAGATGAGGATAGCGGATTTAGTACGATTAGAAGATAGAAAAGCTCGCCGAGAAGGCGAGCCTGTTTATTCGCTCGGATGCTGGGGAATGATCAGGGAGACGCGCGTGCCCTCGCCCGGAACGGAGCGGATGCGAAGCTCGCCGCCGATTGCCCGCGCCCGTTCCTCCATGCTGAACAGGCCGACGCCTTCCTTGCTGCCGTCGCGCACGAACCCTTTGCCTTGATCCTCGATGACGATCTCCACATGAGCGCCATTGTCCCGGACGTCGACCGACGCTTCGGAGACATCGGCATACCGGCCGACGTTCGTCAGCGCCTCCTGAATGACGCGGTAGATCGTCGTCTCTTCCTGGATGTTCAGCCGTTTTTTCAAATTCGAGGAGAAAGCGACCTGAATCCCGTAATGCTTCGAATACGTATCCAAATAAGTACGCAGCGCGGGAATGACGCCAAGATCGTCCAGCACCGAAGGCCGCAGCTCCCAGGCCAGCCCCCGGACGTCCGCCATCAGGTTCGCAATCTGCTCCCTGATCTTGTTCAGATGGTCGTACGAGCCGCTGGCGAGAATCGCATCGACGGAAATCAGCAGCGAGAACAGGCTTTGGCCGATCCCGTCGTGCAGATCGCGCGAGAAGCGGCGTCTCTCCTCCTCCTGGATGCGCATCATCTGCGAGAGCAGCAGCTGCAGCTCCTCCTCCGCCTGCTTGAGCGCCGTCACTTCGTGGCGGATGGACAAATATTGATACGGCTTCCCTTCCTCGTTGAGAAAAGGCACGATCGTCGTATCGACCCAGTAGTAGTTTCCGTTTTTGGCGCGATTTTTAATCTCGCCGCGCCATACGTTGCCCGATCCGATCGTCCGCCACAGCTCCTTCATGAACGCCTTGCCGTGGTGGCCCGAATTGATGATCCGGTGGTCCCGGCCCATCAGTTCTTCTCTGGAATAACCGGAAATTTCGCAGAACCTGTCGTTGACGTAATGAATTTTTCCCGTACGGTCGGTCACCGCCACAATCGACGCCTCGTCCAGCGCGTACTTGAGATCGGACAGCTGCTTCAGCATATCCTCGTGCGTCCCGCTGTCCGCCGAGCCGTATTTTCCGTAATCATGCGTCAAAATTCAGCAGTCCCTTCTTCATCGCGAACTTGACCAGATCCGGCCTTGTTTTAAGATTGAGCTTATCCATCAGATTGCTCTTGTGGGACTCGACCGTTTTGACGCTGATGACCAGTTGTTCGGCGATGTCCTTGTTCGTGTAGCCTTGCGCGACTTTGGCGAGAATCTCCCGCTCCCGCTCGGACAGCGATTCGTACGTTCCCGCGTCTCCTCCGCCGTTCTTCAGCTTATCCAAATATTCGCTCATCAGCCGTTTGGTCGCCGTCGGGTGCAAATACGCGTTGCCCTGGGCGACATGACGGATGGCGCTGATCATTTCCTCGTGCGGGGAGCTCTTGAGCAGGTACCCGGAAGCGCCCAGATGAATCGCCCGGAACAAGTATTCCTCGTCGTCGTGCATCGTCAAAATCAATACGGCCGTTCCCGGCAGCAGCTTTTTCAACTCGGCGGTCGTGCTCAGCCCGTCCTTGCCGTGCGGCATGCTGAGGTCCATCAGCACGACGTCGGGGCGGTATTGCTGCGCTTTCACAATCGCTTCCTCGCCTTCGGCCGCTTCCCCGACCACTTCCATATCCTCCTTGGCGCTTAACAGCATCGCCAGGCCGGATCGAACGACGGCATGGTCGTCGACCAGCAAAATCCGGATCATGATCCCGCCTCCTTATGCAGCTATCATATCATATCAAATCGTGAATCCATTCGGCTATCTCCTCCGCCGCTTTCGTCACGGTCTCGCGCTCCGGCGTGCCGTAGCTCCGTTTCGTGCGATCCCCCGCGAGCAGAATGCCGACGATGTCTTGTCCCGCCATAACCGGAGCCGCGTAAGCGGACTGCAGCCGCTCGGTCAGCAGAATGGAGTCGGGACGTTTGCCCGCCGCTCCGCTGTCCCAAACCAGGCCGCGTCCCACCTTGATCACTTCGCCCTCGATTCCCTGCCCGTACCCTACGCTAATATAGGAATACCGATCGTTCAAATTCCCGGACGCCCATCTCCATCTCGCGCTGCGCTCCCTCCGATCGATAACGGCGAGCGCGGCCAGATCGCTGGCCGTCGCCCCTCTAACCCCGTCGAGCATTCCCCGAATACGTGCATCCGTCGTCTGCATAAGCCAGTCCCCCGTTCCTCCCGTTCAGTCTGGTCCTTCTATTATTGTAACTAACGGACCTCTGCTTGTAAGTCAGGGAATCCCCTGATTCGCCGCGGGTGAATCCCCCATCTTTGCGCTAAGGGCCCGCTTTAACGGCCCAAACAGACCGCTAAACCGCTCATCCGCCCCCCGCCACACACATTAACGGTCCAACAGACCGCTAAATCGCCCATTCGCCCCCCATCGCCCACTTTAACGGTCCGACAGACCGCTAAACCGCTCATCCGCCCTCCGCCGCACGCTTTAACGGCCCGGCAGACCGCTAAACCGCTCATCCGCCCCCCGCCGCACACTTTAACGGCCCGGCAGACCGCTAAATCGCTCATCCGCCCCCCGCCACACACTTTAACGGCCCGGCAGACCACTAAACCGCTCATCCGCCCCCCGCCGCACACTTTAACGGCCCGGCAGACCGCTAAACCGCTCATCCGCCCCCCATCGCCCGCTTTAACGGCCCGACAGACCGCTAAACCGCCCATTCGCTCTCCATCGCACACTTTAACGGTCCAGCAGACCGCTAAACCGCTCATTCGCCCTCCACCACACACTTTAACGGTCCAGCAGACCGCTAAACCGCTCATCCGCTCTCCGCCGCACACTTTAACGGCCTGACAGACCGCTCCCCTGCCGCCTTCGACGCTCTCCGACCGCAATAAAATTATCCCCGCGATGGAGCAAAGTCGTTCAAAATGTGATATTCCTCACAGAAAAATAGGGGAATTCCCTTTTCGCATTTCAGCGTATTCCCGGATAACATTCATTTCCTCCGCAAGGTACGATAGAGGTAACAGAACGAGGGGAGATGGCAGCGATGGGCAGCGGCAACGGGCTGGCGATAGCGACAACGAATGAACGGACGGGGGTTCGGGCCTGCCCCGGACATATGGGGATCGCGAATTTCTGCGGACCGAAGCAGTTCGAACGTCTGGAAAGCGTCATGGTTCCCATGCGGGTCCCCGCTGGCGGTTTCCTGTTCTGGGAAGGCGACGAAGCGGAGCATGCATACTACGTTCGCAACGGAAGGGTTAAGCTGCGGAAATCGACCGAGGACGGCAAGGAGTACATTCTGTCGATTTTGCAGGCGGGGGACATGATCTGCGAATTCGCGGCGGGACAGTCGGGCCTTCAATACGCCTTTACCGCGGAAGTGACGGACAACGCCGAGATCGGCGTCATCAGCCGGCACGAGCTGGAAGCGGCGATGCGTCAGGACGGAGAGCTGGCGTTCGGCTTTATGGGCTGGATGGCGTACAACCACCGGGTTACGCAATCGAAATTCCGCGATCTGCTGCTGTTCGGCAAGCCTGGCGCCCTGGCGTCGACCTTGATCCGGCTGAGCAATTCGTTCGGCGTGGCGGAGGCCTACGGCATCCGCATCGATATGAAGCTGACTCACGCGGAGCTGGCCGATTTCATCGGAGCGACGCGCGAGAGCGTGAACCGGATGCTTAACGAGTTCAAGGAAAAGGACATTCTCGATTTCCGTTACGGGAAAATCATCATCCGCAGTCTCAGCGCCTTGCAGCAGGTCTGCCGCTGCAACACGTGTCCGACTTGTCCGGAGGAAATTTGCAGAATCTAACCCAAGAAACAAGGCGCGCTCCCTGACATCAAGCCATTCGGAGTATCGCCGCGGGGCCCGACGCGCCGTCGGTCGTGACGTTCGTCATCGGTTTTGGTCATATCGGTCATGAGATCGCAGGATGGTCCCTCCGCTAGGGGCCATCCTGTGTTAATCTAGAAAAAGAACTCAAGACCGTATGGCGGCGATCCGCCGTCCGAAGGAGTACGTCATTTCATGAGAAGCGGCAAGCTTTCCCTCCTCGTCTGGCTGGTCGTATGCGCGGCGACGCTGGGCCTGATGCTCCCCTCCTTTCTTCTGCCCCCCTCCACTGCGTTCGTGAGCCGCGACGCTCCTATCGCGACCTTGTCGAAATATTGGGAGGTCCATTACGGGCCAAACCAGCCGACGACAGATAGTGACTGGCAGCCGTTCGGACCCGCGGAATGGAGCAAGCTGGAGCGGTATTCGGGCGAGCTGTGGGTGCGCCGCGACCTGCCCGAGCTGCCGTGGCGGGACCCCCATCTCTATATCGGAGGCATGAATCGCTTCGCGGTGTCGCTGGACGGACGCGAGGTTTATCGTTTCCATATGGATGACGATCCGGTATACAACCATTATTTGATGACGCGGCATCCGATCCGTCTGTCTCCGGAGGACGAAGGCAGGAAGCTGACGATCCGCTTCGAGTGGGACCGCCTGAAGTTTCTGGGCGACTCCTGGATTTATGCCGGCAACCCGAACCAGGTGTTCAGCCTGTTCTTTCGCGCGGACGTTCTTCGTTATGTCTACTCGATTATCTGCCTGCTCGCCTTCGCGATCGGTCTTGCGCTGTTTGCCAGACGGAGGGAAAGGCTGATCCTGTGGTTCGCGAGTCTGGCGTTCTGCGCCGGCTGCGGCCTTCTGTTTCTGTGCGTCTCCCTGCAATGGTACGTTAATGTCGGTTCTCTCTATTACTGGAAGGACCTTCTGCTGGCGTTTGGCGTGTATTCGTTCGTCGGACTGTATGCCGAAGTGCTCGGCGCGGCCAGGCGGCTGCCGCTGCGAATCGTCAAAATCGGACTGCTCCTCTATGCGTTCGCCTGCCTGATCGCCGGTCTGAACCGTCCGACGCTCTATTGGAAAATGCTGACCACCGGCTTTCCCTGGCTCGCGCTGCTTGCGGTCGGGGTCGTCACGTTCGCCATCGTCCGGTATCCGTCCGAAGGACAGTCGGCGGGCGAGAGAAGATGGCTGCTCAGAGGGTACGCGGTGCTGGTCGCCGGCGGCCTTGGGCACATCCTCGCCAATTACGCCGCGGAATTGAACCTGCTTTCGTCCGCTTACTCGTACTCTATCCTCGTGCTCACCAATGTGCTGGCGAACGGCCTGTTTCTGTTTATGCTCGGCATGACCATGATTTTGGTTCATCGGGTAAGCCGCGTCTATGTGGAGTCGGAGCGGAACGCCAGGGACCTGCTGGAAAAAAATAACGAGCTGGAGCAGTTCCATCACAATCTGGAACGGTTGGTGGAGAGACGTACGGAACAGCTGGAGGAAGCCAATCGTTTCCTGTCCGTCACGCTGCGCGAGAAGGCGGAGACGCTGGCCGAAGTATCCGTGCTGGAGGAGCGCAACCGGATCGCCCACGAGATGCACGACGTCGTCGGACATACGCTGACCGCGGCGATCGTGCAGCTGGAGGCGAGCAAAAAAATAGCCGAACGGGAGGACAAGCTCCCGCTCGGCAAGCTGGACACCGTCGGCGGTCTCGTGCGCAAAGGTCTCGACGACATTCGCAAAACGGTGCGCAGGCTCAAAAACGAGAAAATACCGGACAAGCTGGAGGACGCCCTGCGCGAGCTGATTCGCGAAACGATCGAGACGATGGAGGTGGAGATCGAAGCGGAAATCGTGATTCCGCTGCCGCTGGGCAAGCCGGCCGAACAGGTCGTCTACCATGCGCTGCAGGAGGGACTGACGAACGGCATCCGGCATGCGCAGTGCAGCAGATTTCGCTATTCGCTGCTTCCTGTCGGCGACGCGTTGGAAATTCGGCTGTGGAACGACGGGAAGCCGTTCGCCGATGCGAGGCCCGGCTTCGGCCTGACCGCGATGACGGAGCGTATCCATCTGCTCGGCGGCGCTCTCTCCGTCCGTTCGTCCGAGAATGCCGACGGAGAACCGATGGGCTGCGAGCTCGCCATCACGCTTCCCCTGCCGGAGCCGAACGCCGCGGGTTAAGCCGCGGCGGCCGCGCCGCGATCAGACCGCGGTCCTCCGGGTCCGCGGCAGAAGCTGAATGACGATCGCGCCGAGAAGCTGCATGCCGATCTTGACGAAGATTTGTCCGGCGACGGCGTAGCCGACCAGGCTCCAGGGCAGGAAACCGGCGCCGAGCGGAGACAGTCCGACGACAACGAAGACGACGCTGTCGACCGCGCCCCCGACGATGCCGCTGTACATGACCCGCAGCGACATCGGCAGCTTGAGCCGGGTATAGATTTCGGTGTCCGCCGTCTCCGAGAACAGGAAGGTGAGAGCCGAAGCGCCCACGATCCACAGCGTGTCGTCCAGCAGGAACGAGCTGAGCGCGGAGATCGCCATCGCCGTCACGATGACGATGTAGGTGTTGCGGCGTCCGATGACGTTCTGCACGAGATCGCGGAAAATAAACGTCGCGCCGATCAGGAACGAGCCCGCGGGAATGATCAAGTAGCCGAGCCGGACGGGCGCGTATGCCGCGGTGACGACGTTGGCGGCGACGATGGCGAGCAGGTAGAGCGCGATCAGCGATACTTTTACCCCATAGCCTCTCTTCATCGGTTATCCACCTTCTCCGGGTACAGGTCGTGGTTGAGCAGCCGGTGCTCGGCCATCCGCTCGTACTTGGTGTCCGGCTGTCCCCAATTGCAGTAAGGATCGATCGAAATGCCGCCGCGCGGCGTAAACTTGCCCCACACCTCGATATAGCGCGGATTCATCAGGGCGATCAGATCGTTCATAATGATGTTCATGCAGTCCTCGTGGAAGTCCCCATGGTTCCGAAAGCTGAACAGATACAGCTTCAGCGACTTGCTTTCCACCATTTTCCGGTCCGGGATGTACGAGATGTACAGCGTCGCGAAATCGGGCTGGCCCGTGATCGGGCACAGGCTGGTGAATTCGGGGCAGTTGAACTTGACGAAGTAGTCCCGTCCCGGGTGCTTGTTGTCGAACGTCTCCAGAATGCCCGGATCGTACGCGAACGCGTACTTCGTTCCCTGATTGCCGAGTTGCGTGAGGTCCTGCATTTGTTCGGGCTTGCGCATAAAAAAATCCCCTTCCTTGTGTGAAGAAAGAGAATTCGCTGGTCAACCGTTCCGCTACAGCAACATGAAAAAAACGGCGCTATACCGACGGCTAAGGGCTATCCCGCGAGCAGGCCGGTGGCTTCGGGTCTATCGCCGATCCCGGCAGGCGCTTGCTTCGCCTGCCGTTCAACGATCCTCCGCGGCCGTTCTGCTCGCAAGACAGCCTTCTGTCGGCAATCATGCGTTCGTTTTCCTTAGTTTTTTATAGAGGGAGTTCGCGAACCTCTCCCGGCGCGCCGCCAGGGCGTTCCGGATTTTCTTCTTCGGTTATGGTTATTGGCGTTACCTACGTACTATACCACAGAGAACTTCGGCAGCCAATCCCCGTGCGCCTCGATCAGATCGTCGCACAAGGAGACGATGTCGTCCATCGACAGCTCGGCGGACGTATGCGGATCCAGCAGCGCCGCATGGTAAACGTGCTCTCTCTTGCCCGTGATCGCGGCTTCGATCGTCAGCAGCTGCGTGTTGATGTTCGTGCGGTTGAGCGCGGCGAGCTGCGGCGGCAGATTGCCGACATACGTCGGGTTCACGCCGGAGCGGTCGACGAGGCACGGCACTTCGACGCACGCTTCGCGCGGCAGGTTGGCGATCAGGCCGCCGGTGTTCATCACGTTGCCGCCGATCTTGAACGGCACGTCCGTCTCGATCGCCTCGAGAATGTAGGAGGCGTATTCGTGGGAGCGCTCGTGCGTCAGATTGGAATCGTGCAGCAGCTCCTCGCGCATTTTCTCCCATCTGCTGATCTGCTCGACGCAGCGGCGCGGATATTCGTCCAGCGGAATGTTGAAGCGCTCGATCAGCTCCGGGTAATTGCGCTTGATGAAGTACGGATGATACTCGGCGTTGTGCTCGGAGGATTCCGTAATGTAGTAGCCGAATTTCAGCATCAGCTCCAGGCGGACCATGTCGTGATGCTTCTCCTTCTGCTTCTCCGCCGCGCGGCGCTTGATCTCCGGATACAGGTCCACGCCGTCCTTGGTCACTTCCAGCAGCCAGGCCATATGGTTGATGCCGGCGATCTTCGACTTGACGCCCGCCGTATCCATGCCAAGATTATCGAACAGGTCGCGCACGCACACCTGCACGCTGTGGCACAGGCCGACCGTGTTGACGCCGCCGTAGGTGTTCATCACGTTCGTCAATACGGCCATCGGGTTCGTATAGTTCAGGAACAGAGCGTCCGGACATACCTCGCGCATGTCCTTGGCGAAGTCGAGCATAACCGGGATCGTGCGCAGGTTGCGGAAAATGCCGCCGATGCCGACCGTGTCCGCAATCGTCTGGCGCAGGCCGTACTTTTTCGGCACCTCGAAGTCGGTGATCGTGCACGGGTCGTAGCCGCCTACCTGGATCGCGTTAACGACGTATTTCGCTCCGCGAAGCGCTTCCTTGCGGTCGCTGAAGGACTGGATGACGCAGGTGCTTCCGGATGTCTTTTTGATGTTATTGAGAATATTCTCGGAGTCCTTCAGACGGACCGGATCGATGTCGTAGAGCGCAATTTCGAAGCCTTGCAGGGCAGGCGTAAGCATGACGTCTCCGAGCACGTTTTTGGCGAAAACCGTACTTCCTGCACCGATGAAAGTAATTTTGGACAAGTTCATAACCTCCGGTTGAGAAAAGTGATTGGCTACTCCCAATGTAATGCAAGCGCACCCGTAAGAGTATGGAGGCATCGCGCATCTATATGGACATTTGTCGTTTGTTTGCTATAGTGAGAGTAAACCTTCGAGGCAGGTGGCCGCGATGACTCCGGAACACGACGATTACGTCGTCAGCATCAATCCTTCCCCTTCGGACGGCGAGCTTGCCGTGCTGTTCAGCGGGGAGGCCCAACCGGTTCCCCTTCATAAGATGGGCCCGACCATTCACGATTATTATTTGATCCATACCGTGCTGTCCGGGCACGGGGATTTCACGATCGGCGGCGCCCGTTACCGCTGCGGAACGGGGGATTCCTTCTTTATCTTTCCCGGCGAGCTGTTCTCGTACCAGGCCGACGAACGCGCGCCGTGGCGTTACGCCTGGTTCGCCTTCAACGGCCCCGGCGCGGCCGCGGCGATGGAAGCGATCGGCGTCACTCCGGAATCCCCCGTCGTTCCCGGCAGCCTGAACCCGCACCTCCGCAACGCCTACGAGCAGCTTCGCCGCTGCTTCGAGGCTTCGCTCGGCGCGGAGCTGTCCAATCTGGAGGCCGAGGGCTGGCTTCGTCTTCTGCTGCACCAGCTCGGCGCCGCCCGCGCCAAGAACCGGCTCTCGCCTTCCGCTGCCGCCTCTTCGGATTCGGATCACGTCGTGAAGCAGGCGCTGCAATATTTGACGCTGCAGTACGCCCGGCCGATCTCCGTCTCGGGTATGGCGAGCATGCTCGGCTATCATCGCACCCATCTGTGCAAGCTGTTCAAGCAGTCGACCGGCTTGTCGCCGATGCAGTATTTGCTGCGCATTCGCATGCAGCGGGCCGTGCTGCTGCTCGCCTCGGACATGACGATCGAGCAGGTCGCCTCGTCCGTCGGCTACGGCGACGCGCTGTACTTCTCCAAGAAGTTCCGCTCGTGGAGCGGACTCTCTCCTTCGGAGTACCGCAAGGAGCTTCGTAAGATTCCGTGAAAAGAGGAGCGGTTCTATAGAAGAAATATCGCGAGGGGCGGGAGGGGGCCGACGCTTCCCTGGCTGGTTCGCATCGTTGGGACGGATCGTTAGGGGGAGGCAAACAAAACGCTCGCGCACACCGAAGGCTTGCAAGGTGTGCGCGAGCGCCGTGGTCAATCGTGCAGAACGGGCCGTCTCGCCGAGATTATTCCCCGATCGTCTGGCGGTCGGGCGCCGAATACATGATCATCATGCGGCAGGGCTCCCAGCTCGTGACGGTCGCGTTGTGCGGAACGCCGCGGGGAATGCGCAGCATCATGCCCGGCTCGAGGTGAAAGCTCTCGTCGCCCAGCGTATGATCGCATTCGCCGGACAAGACGAAGATGTACTCTTCGCAGTTCGGGTGAACATGGCGCGGATTCGTCTCGCCGGCGTTAATGAACACCATCCCGAAGGTCATCTCGCAATCCGGATCGATCTCCTGGCCGCAAAGCCATTGAATTTTGCCCCAGTCCATGTCCAGCACATGCCGGTGTTCTCTTAAATCGGTAACTGTAGCCATCTTGGATGCACTCCTATCTCTATTTTGGTCTATACGCTCTTCAGCTTCAGCCCCGAGAAGCGGCGAATCTGTTCTTCGATCGCGAGCTCGGTCGGAAGCCGTTCCATGCTCGACGCGCCGTAGAAGCCGTCGACGCCCGAGGTGCGCTCTAGGACGTACGACACGTCCTCCGGCTCGGACAGCGAACCGCCGTGGCAGAGCACGATGACGTCCGGGTTGATCCGGCGCGCGGCGTCGGCGATCTCCTGCACTTTGGCCGGCGTATCCTCCAGCGACAGCGCCGTTTTGGCGCCGATTGCGCCCTTGGTCGTCAGTCCCATATGCGCGACGATAATGTCCGCGCCCGCGTCGGTCATCCATTCCGCCTCTTCGGGATTAAACACGTAAGGCGACGTAAGCAGGTCCAACTGTCTGGCCTTGCGGACCATGTCGACTTCCAGCTTGTAGCTCATGCCGGTCTCCTCCAGGTTCTGGCGGAACAGACCGTCGCACAACCCGACCGTGGGGAAGTTCTGGATGCCGGCAAAACCTCTGTCCCGCACCTCCTCCAGAAACCGTCCAATATCCCGGAACGGGTCCGTTCCGCACACGCCGGCCAGCACCGGCGTCTGCTTGACGATCGTCAGCACCTCGCCGGCCATTTCCATTACTATGGCGTTCGCATCGCCGTAAGGCATCAGCTCGGCCAACGATCCTCGTCCGGCCATGCGGAATCGACCCGAGTTATAGATGACGATCAGATCGACGCCGCCCGCTTCCTCGCACTTGGCCGACAGCCCCGTGCCCGCGCCGGCTCCGATTACCGGCTCGCCCGCCGCAATCTTCTTTTTTAACCGATCGATAATTTCCTGTCTGCCAGAAGCCATGATCTTCATCCTTTCTTCAATGCCGCCATTCCGTCCGGCTTAAGCCAGCATCTCCAGCAAAGCTTCGACCGCCCTGGCGGAAAACCGGGGGTCGTTAATGTTAATGTCCAGCTCTTCGACGGGAATCCGCTTGTCGAGGCCGCTCTTGAGCGCCTCGAACATGGCCGAATCCGCTTCGGGCCACCAGAACGGCTGGTCTTCGCCGTCCAGAATGGAGACGCCTTTCAGCGGAAGCAGCACGCGAACCTTCCCGCCGGAAGCATTAAGCTTCTCGGCGAAAATCTCCCCGAGCCGGCGGTTCTCCTCGACGTTCGTGCGCATCAGCGTGACGGACGGATTCCATACGACCAGGTTGCGGTCGGCGTAACGGCTCGGAACGGTGTCCCTGGCTCCGAAATTCACCATATCGACGCAGCCGGGCACGACCAGATGGGGGATGCCCGCTTGCCCGGCCGCATCCAGACGGTCCTCCCCGGCGGCGAACACGCCGCCGCACAGCTGGTCGGCCCATTCCGTCGTCGTAATATCCAGCACAGCGGCGATCTTGCCGTCGCGCACAAGATCCTCCATCGTCCGACCGCCGACTCCCGTACAATGGAAGACGAGACATTCGTACCCCGCTTCGGTCAGCTGCTCGACGCAGCGATTGACGCATTCGGTCGTATTGCCGAACATCGTCACCGCCACGATCGGCTTGTCCTCGCGGCTCTCCTCCGGCTGCTGCTCGACCATGCCGCATACGGCGCCCGCCGCCCGGCTGTAGATCACCCTGCTTATGCTGTTCACTCCGGCAACGTCGACAACGGACGGCACCAGCGTAATATCCTTCGTTCCGACCATTGCCCGCGTATCTCCGCTGGCCGCGGTGGACACAAGCACCTTCGGAACGCCGACCGGCAGCGCCCGCAGCGCCGCGCTGATCACCGAGGAGCCGCCCGTGCCGCCCATGCCCAGCACGCCGTCGAATCCGCCGCTGTCGTACAGCTCCCTGGCCAACGCCGCGGCCCCTTCGCTCATCACCGTCATCGCATGACCGCGATCCTTGCGGCCGCGCAGCTCCTCCAGCGTCGAGCCTCCGGCCGCGGCCACGCGGTCCGCGTCCCAGTCGGGGACGATGCCGCGCGGCTCGCCCATGACGCCGATATTCATCGCCGCCGTCTCATGTCCCCGGGCTTCGATCAGCCCCTGAACGAAACGGTATTCCTCCCCTTTCGTGTCGAACGCTCCGATCAGCAATATTTTTCCGCGTCTCGTCATTGCGCCCCTCCAGATGTTGAATTATTTTAATCAATATTTAATTTAATTCAACTTTATTGAATTGTCAATCCGGAAACTTTATTGAACAACCTTCAATTATGAAATATACTCAAATGAAAATATCGCAAGGATTCAGGAGGATTCATATGGATATCGGAAGCCGGATCAAATTGATTCGCAAGCAGCAAAATCGAACGCAGGACGAGATCGCGCTTCAGTGCGGATTCACGAAAAGCCTGCTGTCCAAAATAGAAAACGGCAAAACGATGCCCCCCGTCGCCACCTTGATGAAAATCTCCGAGGCGCTGGGCATCCGGGTATCCGACCTGCTGGAGGAGCAGCCGCGGCCGGGAACGATCTTCAACACCGCGGACCAGACCCGCGACCCGAACCGCTGGGTCAAGACGGACAAGGGCTATTCCTTCTATGCGTACGCGTCGGAAAGAAGGGACAAGGCCATGCAGCCCTACCTGTTCCGCGCCCGCAAGGACGAGGTCAAAGCCCATTCGCTGTCCCATCGCGGAGAAGAGTTTATCTATATGCTGTCCGGCATTATGAAATACCGGATCGGCCAGGTCGAATACACGCTCCATCCCGGCGACGGCATCTATTTCAATTCCCTGGAGGACCACATGCTGATCCCCCAGACGGACACCGTGGAATATTTGGCGCTGTTCGCGGACGACCGGGATTAACGGAGCCCGCCCCGGCGGCGGCCGAACAGAAAAGTCGGCAAGTCGATTCCATTGACAATTCAACATTATTGAATTAAATTTTATTGTATTGAATTATAGTCAATGGAGGCTGACCAATGGTCAAGTTCACGATGTTGAACAGCATGGCGTCCGCGGACTTTGCCGAGTCCCTGGACATTCAGCAAGCGCTCGGAATCGAAGTGCTGGATCTGAAGGATTCCATCTTCGGCAAGCCGCTTGCCGATCTCACCGTATCCGAAGCCCGGCAAGCGGCCGAAATGATCGCCGCCCGCGGGCTGTCCGTCTATTGTCTCTCCACGCAGCTGTTCCACGAGCCCGCCGACAAAGGGAAGGACGCCTTCGTCCGGCACGATCTGGAGGGCGTCGACCGCGCGATCGCGATCGCCGATATTTTGCAGCCGGTCTGCATTCGCCTGCTGCCGGCCATCGTCCGGCCGGAGCGTCCGGGAGGGCACGTCGAGCAGGTGCGCAAGCATTACCCCTGGCTGCCGGGCCTGTATCGGGAAGCCGTCGACCGCATTGCGGGCTCCGGCTACCGCGCGGTCATGGAGAACGAATACGGCTCTCTGCTCGCGTCGCCGGAAGAGATTCTGGAATTTTTCGAACTGGTGGACCGGCCGGGCAAGCTGCACCTGACGTACGACGTGCAAAATCTATGGCAGATGGGCACGTACCCTTCGCTGGAGGCCTACCGCACGCTGAGGCCGCTCATCTCTTATCTTCACGTCAAAGGCGGGCAGGAGGACCCGGTCTCCAAAAAGCTGAAATGGAAGTCGTCGCTCGAGGACGCGACGTGGCCGATCGCGGACATCGTGCGGGAAGCGATCCGGGACGGCTGCAGCCCGGTCATCTGCCTGAATCCGTCGCACGGAGAGCTGCGGGACGGCTACGATTACCGGAATTTGGAACGGCGGGATTTCGTCTATTTGAGAGGAGTCGCGTCTTCGATATAGAATAGAAACGGAGATCGGACAGCGAGGCTGTCTCAAAAGACGGGATCCTTTTGAGACGGCCTCGCTGTTTGCACTGTCCGGTCGAGAACCGGGCGAACGGATCATATACCCAACGGTTAAGGGGGAGGCCGCGGCCGATGAAGAGAAAGAGAAACAACCGCCAAATCCGGCAAAGCTACTACAGCAAAATCTTCCGCATTTATTTCTTGTTCCTCATTCCGATCGTCTTCATCAGCTTGTTCTCGTACAGCTATATCAAGCGCAGCTTCATCAGCGAAACGAACAGCTTCAACAACAACAACTTGCGCAATATCGCCGAGAATATCGAGAACGATATTTACGAGCTCGAGCGGCTCAGCTATTTGGTTATCAAAAGCATGCATCGCGACAATATCGAGAATCTCACCATCGGCTACGAAACCCAGAATCCGAACAACATCTACAAGCTGCAAAATACGCAAAACCTGCTCATCTCGCTCAAGTCGGCCAAGGAAAACCTGCAGCGCGTGCTCATTCATTTACCGAAAAGCGATCGCCTTATCTCGGACGACGGCGTGTACAGAGTCGGCGAGTATTACGATATTTTCCCCAATTTTCGGGAAGCGGACGAGCCCTTCATCCGGCACGAAACCGACTCGATCGAATATCTCAAGGTGCTCGGCACGACTCGCATCGCTTACGACCGAAGCGACGATTACGCGGACGTCGTCCCGATTACGATCTCCTACAAAACCTTCGAAGGCATCCATGCGAGCGTGTTGATGAACATGAAGGAAGCGTACCTTGCGGGCGTATTGAACAATACGAAAATGATTCAGGGCACGCAAACGTTGATTATGGACGATACCGGACGGCTTGTCTCCCATACGAACCACGAGATGCTGTACAGCAACGAGACCTACGAGAAGCTTGTCGGACTGACGAATCTGGAGGAGAAGGAAGGACAAGCGATCGTCGTCGACGGCAAAAAATTTATGCTGTACGGCAGCGAGCTGTCCTTTCCCCGTTGGACGGTTTACTCTCTGGTGCCGCAGGACGAATTTTACCGCCAGCTCAACTTCATCAAGGTGCTGCTCATTTTCGTCAACGCCGCCCTGCTCGGCTCCGGATTGATCGCGGCTTATTTTTTCAGCAACAGGCTGTACAGCCCGATCCGGAACTTTATCGCCATCTTGGCGAACAACGAGACGAAGGTCGATTTCGACGAAATCGAATTTATCAACGAGAATATGAAAACGCTTAAAAGCGCAAAAAAAGAGCTGGAGGCCAAGCTCGACAACATTAGGCCGATGATCAAGGAAAATATCGTCAAAAACATCGTGCTGTACGGAGACGCCTCGGTCACGGAGCAGGAGGTGCTCCAGCTGCTCAGCGAGCACGATATCCGCATGGACCTGCCCTTCTATTTGCTGGGCGTCTGCCGCCTGTACTACAGCAGGGCGTTCGGCATCGATTTTCCCGACGAGGCGCAGAAGTCGATCCGCAAGAAGATGGCTTCGATTATCGGCAGCTTCATCCGCTCGTCGGTCTCCGGACAGGCCATGGTCATCGAGATGGAGGATTTCCGCTTCCTCATCGTGATCAACAGCGACGATGCCCGGCTGCGGGAACGCTTGCTGGCCGCCTTCGACGAAATCAACGAGCTGATCCAGGCGGACCGCGATTATTTGCGGCTGACGCTGTCGGTCAGCGAGCCGCTCCCCAGCTTGCTGGCGCTTGCCGACGTCTACCGCGAGATCGAGGCCAGAATCCAGTATGCGCATCCGGACGAATTTCTCGTCGACGAGAACGCGCTGAACCGCAATCCGGCGCTGCATTGGCCGCACAATTTCGAGGAACGGCTGAAAAACGTCATCGCCTACGGCTACGAGCAGGATATCCGCGAGCTGGTCGATCAGGCGCTGGAAGCGAACCTGCGCCAATCCTGGACGCCTTTTACGTTTAACCGCGTCGTGAACGTGCTGTTCTACGAAATCGAGAAGGCGATGCAAAATTGCGGCTTGTCCGTCGAGCTCGGCTTCCAGTACCGGCTGGACCCGCGGCTCCAGCAGTACGACAAGGAGGAGGCCAAGGCGCTGTTCGTCTCTCTGCTGACGGACATGAACCGGCTGCTCCAGAGCAACAACCCGGCAGCCACAAAAAAAACGCTGCTCGAGGAGTACATCGAAGCGAACTACGCGAACGAAAATCTGGATCTGCAGGTAATGGCGGATACGCTCGGCTTTAACCCGAACTACCTGTCGCGTCTGTTCAGGGAGCAGACGGGCAAGACGTTCACGGATTACGTCGTCGAAGCGCGCATCGACAAAGCCAAAACGCTGATGTCGGAGACCGACCTGTCCGTCGAAGAGATCGGCAGGCTGGTCGGCATCGGCAACCGCCGGACGTTTAACCGCACGTTCAAAAAAATAACCGGGCTGTCTCCCAGTCTGTATCGGATTATGAAAAAGTAAGGTCATCAAATGACCGCTCCAAGGTCACCAAATGTCCCCATGACGCCCGAATCCCCCTTCCGGACCGCGCAAGTCACATGCTGACCGACGGGTGAAGGACTGTCTATTTTGCCCGCGGCCCGGCTGTGACATACTCAAGTCATTGGCTGGCCAGCCGATCAACGACCACGAAAGCCAAAGGGAGGATCCGAATGAAAAAGCTCCATAAAAAAGGCGCGGCGCTCACGCTTGCACTCGCCCTGCTGACCGCCTTGCTCGCCGCCTGCAGCGGCGGCAACAACGCCAAATCCGGCAACGAAGGAGGAGGCTCCGCCTCGTCTCCGGCCGCAAGCGCTTCGGAAGAATGGCAGAAGACGGCGCCGGGCTCCGGCGGACAGGCGCTTCCCGTCACGCAGCAATTAAAGGAATATACGTTTATGGCTCGCGAATTGGGCGGTGTGCCCTTCAAGGATTCCTTCGTCGTGCTCCCCGAATTGGAGAGACGGACGAACGTCAAGCTGAATTTGATCAAAGTGCCCGAATCCAATTACGGCGACAAACTGAACGTAGTCATGGCTTCCGGAGAGCTGCCGGACCTGATCGCCGGCGTCAACATCAACGTGGCCAACGAATTCGGACCGAAGGGCCTGTTCCTCAATCTGTGGGACTATATCGACATTATGCCCAACATGAAAAAGGCGTTCGAGACGTATCCGGAGTTCAACGATTACAAGTACAGCGACACCGAGCTGTATCAGGTGCTGAACCAATGCGCGCCGGATTCGGACCCGCAGGGCTTCGGATTCTACAAACAAATTCCGATGATCCGCACGGACGTGTTGAAAACGCTTAACCTCGAAGCGCCCAAAACGTTCGACGAGCTGCGCGACACGCTTGTCCGCATCAAGGAAGCTTATCCGGACTCCCGTCCGTGGATCAGCGACGGCCGCGGCTTCGAATTCCTGCAGCAGGTGCTCGCGGGCTGGAACGGCAAAATTCTCGAGCCGAACTATTATTATTCCGCTTTCGATCCGGAAGCCGGACAGTGGGGCTTCGCTCCCGAGCAGGAAGGCTTCAAGGAGCTGGTGGAATATATGCACGGCCTGTACGCCGACGGCCTGCTGGACAACGAGTTTTTCCTGACCAACAACTCGCAGTCGACAGAGCGCGCCGTGAACGACAAAGGCTTCTTCTACTACTCTTACTGGAACAACTCGGCGACGATGACGCTCAGAGGCCAGGAGAACGGAAATCCGAACTTCTTGATGTCGGGCATTCTGCCGATCGTCAAGGACGGCCCGAGCGCGGCCGTCGTCCGCAACGCCTGCAGCAACTTCTCCGCCGTGAACGCCAAAGTGTCCGATCCGGAACCGCTGCTGAAGGCGCTGGACTACTGGCTGTACAGCCAGGACGGCACGATGCTGGCCAACGCGGGCATCGAAGGCGTGAACTTCGTCTGGGAAGAGGACCAGAAGATTTACAAGCTGGTCGATCCGAAGCTGGAGAAGCCGGACAACGAGACGCACAAAGCCGAATTCGGCGTGCGCTACGACTTCATGACCGGCTTGCGTCCGGACCACTTCGACATTCACAACAAGCTGGAAGATCCGGATAACGACATGTACCACCAGCAGTTCCTGCTCTACAAGGATCATGCGATCAGCCCGGGACCGGTGAAAATTTTCAAGGACCCCGAGGATTCCAACACGATGAGCGAGATCGGCGTACCGATCCGCGACTACGTAGAGCAGCAGTTCATTAAATTCGTCATGGGCGCGGCCAACATGAGCACCTGGGATCAATTTATCGAAACCTGCAAAAAGATGGGCTCCGACAAAATGATCGAGCTGCTGAACAAATAAGCGATCACGAAAGGCCGGGTCCCTGCGCGACAGGCGCATACCCGGCTCTATAAGGCAGGTGCTTCGAATGAACCGACAGGAAGTTTGGAAAAAATTGCGGCAAGACAAAGTGCTGTACTTGCTGCTTCTCGTTCCGCTGCTCCACATTTTCGTATTCCGATACTTGCCGATCTTCGGACTCTCGATCGCGTTTAAGGATTTCAACATTATCGACGGAATCTTCGGCAGCAAGTGGGTAGGCTTCAAGTGGTTCCAGAACCTGTTCGCCAGCGGCAACTTCGAGCAATTGCTGCGCAACAGCCTGCTGCTCAGCTTCGCCACGCTGCTGTTCACCTTTCCCGCGCCGATCGTTCTGGCCATCAGCTTTAACGAATTGGGCGGCAAGCTGTTCAAGCGGTTCGCGCAGACGGTCAGCTACCTTCCCTACTTCATCTCTCCCGTCGTTGTCGTCGGGCTGATGTCCGAGCTGCTGTCGCCGAATTCCGGCGTCGTCAACGCGCTGCTCGGCAAGCTCGGCATTGATCCGATCTTCTTCATGTCCGAGGCCGGCTGGTTCAGAACGCTGTACGTTTCGTCCGAGGTGTGGCAGACGACCGGCTTCATGGCGATCATCTACATGGCCGCGATCTCCGGGATCGCGCCCGATCTCTACGAAGCGGCCGACATGGACGGCGCGGGGCGTCTGCGGAAAATCTGGCACGTCACCCTGCCGGGCATCGCGCCGACAATCGTTATCCTGCTGCTGATGAAGCTGGGCAATTTCATGGACGTCGGCTTCGAGAAGGTGCTGCTGATGTATTCCCCGGCCACTTACGAAACCGCCGATATTTTCGACACGTTCGTCTATCGCCGAGGGCTGGGCGGCATGGATTACAGCTTCGCGACCGCGACCGGCCTGTTCAAATCGCTGATTGCCTTCGTGCTCGTGGTGACGGCCAACCGGATCAGCAGAAAAGTGACGTCCTCCGGATTATGGTAGAGGGGAAGGAATCGAGATGAAAGCTTTATCGATACGCAACGCGCTGTTCCATACGGTGAACATTCTGTTTATTCTGTTCGTCATCGCGGCGGCGCTGCTGCCGTTCCTGAACGTGCTCGCCACGTCCTTCAGCAGCTCGGCCGCGGTCATCGCCAACAAAGTCACGGTATTCCCGGTCGACTTCTCGCTCGACACGTACGCGACCGTCTTCGATAACCCTTATATTTGGGGCGCTTATCGCAACACCATTCTCTATACGGTGCTGTTCGTGTGCAGCAGCATCGTGCTGACTACGCTGGCCGCCTACCCGCTGTCCAAGCGGGGGCTGCTGTTCCGCAAGATCATTATGTTTTACATCGTGTTTACGATGATTTTCTCCGGGGGCTTGATTCCGCTCTATCTGGTCGTCAAAGCCGTCGGTCTGATCAACTCCATGTGGGCGGTTATCCTCCCCTATTCGTTGACGGTATTCAGCATCATGCTGCTGCGGACGTTCTTCGAGAGCTTGCCCGTCGAGCTCGAGGAGGCGGCGAAGATCGACGGAATGGGCGACCTGGGCATCATGCTCAAAGTGTTCATTCCTCTCGCCGTCCCGATCTACGCGACGCTTGTGCTGATTTTCGCCATCGATCAGTGGAACAGCTTTTTTCCCGCCCTATTGTATTTGAACCACCGCGAGATGTACCCGCTGCAGATGGTGCTCAGAGACATCGTCCTGATCGGCAATATGGATTCTTACCGGGAATTCACGGAGGACGTCACGCAGCTGCCGGTCACCCAATCGCTGAAGGCGGCGACCATTATCGTCGTCATTACTCCGATTATTATGATCTACCCGTTCCTGCAAAAATACTTCATGAAAGGCATGATGATAGGAGCGGTCAAAGGCTGACGCAGGGAACTCTCGTTCATTCGCATAGAGAAGGAGCTTATCGATGAGAATCGGATTTAAAGGCAGATTGGTAGACGAAAAAGAGATTCGCGCGGCCGTCATCGGATGCGGCTCGCACTCGTTCCGCAACATATTCCCGACCTTTCAATTCGCGCCCGTCCGGCTGGTCGCCACCTGCGACTTTGTCGAGGCGCAGGCCAAGGCGTTCGCCGAGAAGTTCGGCGGCGCGGCCTGGTATACCGATCACCGCGAGATGCTGGAGAAGGAGGACCTGGACGCGGTGTTCATCATCGTCGGCAACGACGAGCGCGGGCGCCCGATGTACCCCAAGGTGGCGGTCGACTGTCTGCGGGCCGGCTGCCACGCCTGGATCGAGAAGCCTCCGGCCGCTTCCTGCGCCGACATCGAAGCGATGATGGCAGCGTCCCGGGAGTCCGGCAAAAGCGTCATGGTCGGTTATAAGAAAATGTTCGTGCAGGCCAACCGGAAAGCGAAGGAGCTCGCCTATTCGGAGGACTTCGGCGGCATTTCCATGGTTACGTTGCAAAATCCGGAAATCATCCCTTCCCTGGAAGACCTGCGCCTCTTCCTGGTCGAGGAGCGGAACGTCGCCGACGTCCGGAATTTCCTGGAGCATCTCTGCCACCCGGTCGCACAGATGCTCAGCCTGCTGGGCGCTCCCCGGACGATGATGTACGACCGGAACTCCATCGGGGCCGGCGTCGTCGTATTCAAGTTCGATTCGGACGTCATCGCCACCATCAACCTGACGGCCGGAATGGCCTTGAACGGCGGCGTGGAACGCACCTTCATCATCTCCAGAGGCGGCGTCGAAGGCGGCGGCCGTGGAGCCGGACGGCATATTATTGTGGACAACAACCTGAGAGTCAGCTACTGCCGCAACGCCGATTTCGGTTACGGCGACGAGCCGAACTTTTACAAGGGCACGCCCGATCAGAACACCGCCGTCTGGGAGCCCGAGTTTTCCCGCGGCCAGCTGTTCAACAAAGGCCTGTTCCTGCTGGGCTACTACGAGGAAATCAACGAATTCGCACGGTCGATTCTGGAAAACCGGCCTTTGAAGGACGGCACGCTGGAGCAGGCCTGGCAAGCGACGCAAATCTTCGAGAAGTTCGTCGAAGGCCCCGGCAAAGTCATTGCGCTGAAGGAGGGACCGGCATGATCGCGGACGTTCTGACGAATTATCGGCTGTATACAGGGATGCACCCGAATCTGGAGAAGGGCTTCAAGGCGATCGAGCATTGTCTTGCGCAGCCTCTGCCCGAAGGCAATCAGACGATCGAGGTGGACGGCCTGTCGGTTGTCGTGCAGCATTACCGCACGGTCGACCGTTCCGAGAAGAAGATGGAAGGCCATCGGCGGAACCTGGACATTCAATATATGGTGCGGGGCAAAGAAATCATCTATTGGGAAAATACCCGCGGCCTGACGCCGATCACCCCCTACAACGAGACGAGGGACCATCTGAACTACGGCGACGGCACGGGCAGCAGTCCGATCCATCTGGCCGACGGCTTCTTCGCCGTCTTCTGGCCGGAGGATTCGCACAAGACCGGCTGCCAGTGGGACGAACCGGAAGACATCGTCAAGCTTATCGTCAAGGTACGGTTGGATCAGGAATAGAGAAAAGATAGATTCGCTCATCAGGAGAGGATGGATACGGAATGGTAAACATAGTTATCGTCGGAGCGGGCGCGATCTCCCGGGCCCATATTTCCGCACTTCGCCAAATCGCGAACGCCAACGTCGTCGGCGTGGTCGACGTCAATCTCGAGAACGCGCAGGCGGCGGCCGAAATGTGCGGCGCAACCGCCTACGGGAAGCTGGATGACTGTCTCGACCAGGCGGAAATGGTGTTCGTGCTGACGCCTCCGTCCACGCACAAGGATATCGCCGTGCAGGCGATGCGGGCGGGCAAGCACGTCGTCGTGGAGAAGCCGATCACCGCGTCCGTCGAGGACGCCGAGATCATGGTCGAGGTCGCGCAGGAGTGCGGAGTGAAGCTGATGGTCGGCTTTAATATGAGATTCCGGACGGGATTCAAGCGGCTTCGGGAGATTACGGCTTCGGGCAAGCTCGGACAGCCGCTGACCTACTGGTGCCAGCGCATGGGCATGCGCGTGGACCCGAACAACAAGTGGAGCACCGATCCGCTGCTGATGACCGGCATGAGCATCCAGTCGCTGTCGCACGACATCGACATGATGAGATGGGTTGCGGGCGAGGTGAACGACGTCAAAGCCCATGTGCTGGAATCCCGTCCGCAGCTGCCCGGCTTCGACGACTTCGCCAATGCGGTGTTTACGCTGGCCAACGGCGGAACCGCCGTCTTCCAGGCCAGCTGGACCTCTCACCTCGAGATGAATTCGCGCGGCGTCATCGGCACGAAGGGCACCGCTTATATTCGCGGCGCCAGCCTGTGGAATATCGACAGCTTCCACTGGAAAACGGAGGATATGGAGTACGAGCAGAGTGAAACCCTCAACGACATCCACGACGTTCGCTCGTTCCTGGCGGAGGACACGTACTTCATCGACTGCGTGGAGAACGACATCGAGCCGACGATTACCGGCGTGGACGGCCTGAAGGCGTTGAAGGTTTCCTACGGCATCCTGGCGTCCAGCCGGGACAATGCCGTCGTCCGCCTGGACTATTAAGCCGTCGTATACGCGACAATTACCGCAAAAGATGTTCCTCAAGCCGATCGGCGCTCTTCTCCGACGGCTTGGGGGCATCTTTTTTTCTATCTGGCGATGGATCGGATACGGGCTGGGCTGTCGACTGTGTCGACTGTGTCGGCTGTGTCGGCTGGCGTTCCTCTAACGGCGACCGGCTTGACACAAATAGATTACAACTGTAATCTATTATCGTAGACTACAGTTGTAATCTTAAATCCGATCGTCGCCGGCGACGATCGAACGGAGGAATCGACATGCCCGAAGCTCCTCCCATTACGGACGCGGAATGGGACATTATGCGAATCGTCTGGCAGGCCTCGCCGTTGACGGCCGCCGACGTCATTTCCCGCCTGAGCGGGACGAAATCCTGGAAGCCGAAGACGGTCAAGACGCTTATCGGCAGACTGGTTCAGAAGGGAGCGCTCGGCTTCCGCAAGGACGGGCGGGAATACGCCTACTTCCCTCTGGTGAACGAAGAGGAATGCGTAAGGGAGGCAAGCCGTTCCTTCCTCGACCGCATCTACGGCGGCGCGCTTAAGCCGATGATGGTGCATTTCCTGGAATCCGGCAAGCTCTCGCCCGAGGACATCGAGGAGTTAAAGGAACTGCTCCGGGAAAAGGAGAAGTGACCGATGGAGCATGCTGTCCATTTGTTCGGGCAGGTGCTGGCCGGCTCGGCGGAGGCCGCCCTGCTGGCGCTGCTGATCGCGGCGGCGCTGCGGCTTGGCCGCAAGGCGCTGTCTCCGGCCTGGAGCTATGCGCTATGGTTTCTGCTGCTGGCGAAGCTGCTGCTCCCGCTGCTGCCCGGCGATATAGGCAGCCAGCTCCGCTGGCTTCCTCTGGCCGATGCGGTCGAAGTCCGCTGGCCGGCCTTCGAGGCGGTTGACGCGTATGCCGGCGGCGTATCTCCGCCAGAGGGAGCGGAAGCTTCGGAGCGGAACGCCGGTCTCTTCGCCGTCGAAGACGACGGAGACGCCGCCGCCGAGCCGAACGGGATCGGCCGGACGACAGCCGGAGCTGCAGCTCGAACCGCCGCGCTCGTATGGCTGTCCGGCATCGTTCTGGCGCTGCTCCTCCCATTATGCGAACAGCTGAGGATGGCTCGCGCTCTTCGACGAGAGCCCGTCTTCGCCGTCCCGCCCGAGCTGGAGGCGCTGTTCCTGAAGATTCGTTCGGACAGCGGCATACGGTCCCGCATCGGGCTGCGCCTGACGTCCCTTGTGTCCGGGCCGGCCCTGTACGGCGTCTTGTCTCCGGTCGTGCTCGTCCCCCGGGATTTGGCCGGCCGCCTGAACGAAGCCGAGTGGGAGTGCGTCCTCCGGCACGAATTGACTCACCACAAGCGCCGAGATATTCCGGTCAACCTGCTTGCTTACGCGCTGGCTGCCGCGCACTGGTTTAATCCGCTGGCGTGGTACGGACTGGGAAGAATGCGCGCCGCCCAGGAAAACGCCTGCGACGCGAGCGTACTGAAAGCCTCGGACCTTCGGGCCGCGTACGCGGCCTGCATGGTAAAACTGCTGGAAATCGGCGCCGCGCGGCAAACGGCGTTATCGGGAGTCGGTTTCTTCGGAAGCAAAAAACTGATCGCGAGGAGAATTGTGATGATCCGAGACTACAAACCTGCTGGAAGAAGAGCCTCCTATATCGGGGCGGCCCTGTTCGTTCTGGCCGGAGCGTTAATGCTGCCGTCGGCCTTCGCGGCGGACAAGAGCAAGCCGGAGACGAAGCCGCAGCCCGTTCAGGTCGTCAGTTCGAACGGGAACAGCGCGGCGGCCGAGATTGAGCTGTTCCTGCGGATTCCCGAAGATGCCAAAATCGGCTCGCGCTACGGCTACCGCATCCATCCCGTCACATCCGCCAAAACGCTGAACGACGGCATCGACGTCGTCGGCAAAGCCGGAACGGATATTTTCGCCGCGGGGGCGGGCAAAGTCGTGCAGGCCGAATACGATACCGCCAAAGGCTTGACGGTCACAATCGCACACAACGAGGCATGGAGCACGGAATACCGGCACCTGGACAAGCTGGAAGTCGAAGCCGGGGACGAAGTGAAGGCCGGAGATTTGATCGGAAGGATGGGCGGCACGGGCCAATCCACCGGCTCCCACTTGCATTTCTCGGTGCTTAAGCAAGGCGAGTACGTCGATCCCTTGACCGTTACCGTAATCGGAACCAAGGCGCAATAAAAAAAGAAGGAGCGGTCCGCGATTACGGCGCCGCTCCTTCCGTCGTTTCCATGCGCGTCAGAGCCGGGGCGGGCTCGCGCTTCTTCTCCGTGCTGATCCAGACGAGTCCCGCCGCCATGCAGACGGCTCCGACGATCTGCCAGCCCGAGATCGACTCGTCGAAGAACAGCAGTCCGGCGATCACGGCCGTGGCGGGCACGACGTAACGGAAGAAGTTCGCGCGGGCCGCACCGATCTTGAACATGCTGGCGTTCCATACGATAAACGCGGCAACCGTGCAGACGATCACGTTATAAGCGACCGCCGCGTAATGTCCCGCTCCCAGGCCGCTCCAATCCACCTTCCCCCAGCTCCCGAGCGTAATCGGAATCATGAACAAGGCGCCGAACAGAATAAACCACGCGCTTACGCGCAGAGGAGAATACCGCTTCATCAGCGGCATGCAGCTCAGATTAAACAGCGCTCCGACGGCGCTGACCCCAAGTGCCAGCAAGTTGCCGACCATGTGGCCGGAGGACAGGTCGAGGCCTTCCTTGCCGCCCAATATAATGAAAGTAACGCCGACGATCGCCGCGGCACCTCCGACCGCAAGGCGGCGGGTAAAGCTCTCCTTCACGAACAGCGGCGCGAACAAGGCGGCGAAGATCGGCCACGGGGCCACGTTCAGCAGAGAGGCGTTGGCCAGCGTCGTATACTTGATCGAATACATGACGGCGATCTCCAGTCCGGTAACCCCGACCAGGCCGATCGCGGCCAATTGAAGCATCACTTTCGGCGGCAGGCCTACGCTGCCTTCCTTCCATTTCAACAACAAAAAGAAACACGGCACGGCCAGGCCGAACCGCAAAAAAACAAAAAGCGCCGGATCGAAGGTCTCCATCGCGTTGCGGGAAACGCCGAAATTCGCTCCCCATATCGCGGCGACCGCCACAAGTCCGGCATAGGATTTCCATTTTCCGTCCATCTGAATCTATCGTCTCCGTTCTCTCGCCAGCGCGTCATGGATGCGACGGAAAGGCGGCTGCCGCCGCCTTTCTCATACCGCATCGATTGTACCACAATCGCGGCCCGAACGGATCAATCCAATTCAAAATCGGCCAACCCGAGCGGCAGCGGAGCCGGCGTGTCGCACGTGCTCTTCATGACGTAATGCGCGCCTTGCTCCGACGCGTCGTGGAAGCCGTGCATCGCCTCCAGCACGTGGAAGGCCAGCTCGCCGCTCGCGCGATGCTTGCGGCCCGTCTGAATCGCCCGGGCCATATCCGCGGCGCCTACGCCCCGTGCGTTCTCGACTTTGCCATGCGTATGCGGAAGTTCCGACCATTGCTTGGCCCCCGCCCGCCAGACGCTGACGGTGCCCCCGAAGCCGTTCGGGTCCGGCACAAGCAGCGTTCCCCCGCTCCCGTACACCTCGATGCGCGGCAGCGTGGAGGCGCCCTTCGTATCGAAGCTCGTGAGCAGCGTGCCGATCGGTCCGGCCGCGAAATCCATAATGCCGGCGACATGCGTCGGCACCTCCACCTTCACCTTCTGGCCGAACTTCGGCTGGCTCGTAATCGTTCTCTCCGGGTACGAGATGCGCGCCGAGCCGGTGACCCGCGAGATCGGCCCCAGCATGGCGATCAGGGCGGTCAAGTAGTACGGCCCCATGTCGAACATCGGTCCGCCGCCCTTCTGATAATAAAATTCCGGGGCAGGGTGCCAGCTCTCATGGCCGCCGCTCGTCATAAACGCCGTAGCCCCGATCGGTTCACCGATCCAGCCGTCCCGAATCATCTTGATCGCCGTCTGAATGCCGCCCCCGAGGAACGTATCCGGCGCGCTGCCGACGAGCAGCCCTTTGCGCGCGGCCAGCTCCAGCACCTTCTGCCCTTCTTCCCGGGTTGCCGCGAGCGGCTTCTCTACGTAGACGTGCTTGCCCGCCTCCAGCGCCTGCAGGCAGACCGAGGCATGGGCCAGCGGAATCGTCAGATTGATTACCATCTGAATGTCCGGATCGGCCAGCAATTCCTCGACCGAGCAGCCGCGCACGCCGAATTCCTCCGCCCTTGCCTTGGCCCGTTCCACATCCAGGTCGGCGCACGCGACGACCTCCATCGAGTCGAACCGTTTGCCGTTCTGAAAATAAATGCCGCTGATATTCCCGGTACCGATGATGCCGACTTTGATTTTCTCCACGTTGACTCCTCTTTCCCGCGATTAAAGTTGGTTGTCCTGCATGCCCGTGTAGGCCTGCGCCGATTCTCCCGCAGGAGCGAGCGCCTTGCCTTCCGCGCACCAGTTAAAGCCTCTGCGCATCAATTCCTTGACGACCGGAATTTCCATGATGTTCGCTTGATGGCCGAGCGAATTGTAATAGACGCGGCCATGGCCCCAGCGCTTCGTCCAGACGACCGGCATATCGACCGCCTTGTTCGTCGTATGCGGTCCCGGCGCTACCGGAAAACGCGTCGTGGCAAGCACCTCATTCGCCGGATCGACGTGCAGGTAATACTGCTCCGTCGATACCGTGAAATCCTCGATCCCGTCGACCAGCGGACTGGAGCCCGCCTTGATCTCGATCGTGTGCTCCGTGCCATCGTTGCCCGGATGCGCGATCCATTGTCCGCCGGTCATAAACTGCCAGTCCGTGTTTTCGCGGAACGAGTCGCACATGCCGCCGTGGCAGCCCGCAAGCCCGACGCCGCTCTGCACGGCGGCCGAGACGTTGTTCACCCACTCCTGCGAGATGCGCCCCATCGTCCATACCGGAACGATCAGGGCGAGCCCCTTCAGCTTCTCTCCGTCGGCGAAAGCTTCCAGCGTATCCGACACCTCGACATCGAAGCCCTCTTCAACGAGCTGGCCGCGGAAAATTTCCGCCACTTCCTTCGGCTGGTGTCCGTCCCAGCCTCCCCATACGATCAATGCTTTTTTCATCCGTCTTCCTCCTGTTGAATTAGTTGCCGCTCGATTTGCGGATGACGAGCTCGGTCCGCAGCTTCTCGCGAATAAGCGGCGCCGGAGCGTCGGTCTTGTCTCTGTCGGCAAGCTGCTTCAACAGACAATCCGCCGCCAGCCTGCCCATTTCGTAGAACGGAACCCTCACCGTCGTCAGCGGAGGCTCCGTAAAGCTCGCCGCGTCGGAATCGTCGTAGGCGACGATCTTCAGATCGTCCGGCAAGCTGCAGCCCAGCTCCCGAAGCCCCTGCATCAGCCCGATGGCCATCCGGTCGTTGCTGACGAAGACGGCGTCGAGACGGCCGAGATCCCGATACACCTGACCGGCCGCCCTGCGGCCGCTCGTGCGGCTGTAATTGCCTTCGTAGACGAGCATCTCGTCCTCGGCGACTCCGGCCTCCAGCAGCGCTCTCCGGTAACCCGCCAATCTGTCCCGACTGTTCGAATACTGCGGAGCGCCGTTCAGAAACCCGATTCTCCCGTACCCTTTGTCGATCAGATGCCTGACCGCGTCGTAGCTGCCCTGTTCATGGTCCGCGGCCACGATGTTCAGCAGCGGGTGGTCGAACCTCTGGTCCATCACGCAGTACGGCAGCCTCTCGTCCGCCAGCCGGTGCACGGCCGTCCTCTCCGCTTCGACGGCGCTGGAGCCGAGGATGATGCAGGCGTCCACGCGCTGCGTCCGGTACAGGGAGACGTAGTCGTAGACGGCGGTCGGGTCCCGGAACAGCAGCAGCAGTCCGTACCCGCCGGAATGAACGGCTTCCCCGATGCCTCCGAGCAGCTCGGAAAAATAATACGTCGAGAACAGATGAACCTTCGGCACATGGGGCAGCACGACGCCGAGATTACCGCTTCGGCCCCTGGCGAAGCTGGACGCCACCGCGTTCAGCTCGTAGTTCAACTGCTTGGCCGCCTGCAGCACCCGCTGTCTGGTGGAATCCTTCATCGGCCCGATCCCGTTCAATACCCGGGATACGGTCGCTTCGGACACGCCGGCCAGCTTCGCGACTTCTTTACGGTTCGTCAAAATGATCTTCCTCTGAAAACGATTAATGTACGCGTGTACATTATGGCACGACGAGCCGGGAGCGTCAAGTGAATTTCGCGAAGAGAGTCGGAGGACAAACAGCCCGCTCCGGCATCAGATGGCCGGAGCGGGTATGGAGGGCCAAGCGTATGGTCAACAATGAGTTTAGACCCTATAGAAAGCAGGAAAATCCGATGAGCAGACGGCGCAGCTGGGCGATCGCACTCTCCGCCTTATTCATAGCCGGCATAATCCTTTTTCGGGATGCGTTCTCCGATCGCGGGAATGCGGAGATGCGAGTATCCGGGGAGACCGTCGCGGCGCTTCCCGAGAAGCCGGAGATCGGCTACCCCGCTCCGGGCTTCTCGCTGACTGCGCTGGATGGCGGCGCCTATTCGCTCGAGACGTCGAAAGGCCGTCCGATCGTACTCAACTTCTGGGCCTCGTGGTGCGGACCTTGCCGGGACGAAGCTCCCTTGTTCGCCAAGCTGCACGAGCAATACGGGGAGTGGCTGAGCATTGTGGCCGTAAACCTGACGGCCGTGGACAGCGAGCAGGAAGCTCGGCGGTTCGCCCGCGAATACGGCTTCAAGTTCCCCGTCCCGCTCGATTCCGACGGCGCGGTCGCGGCCAAATACCGGATTCGTCCGATTCCGACCACGATCTTCATCGACAGCCGGGGAATCATCACCGGCGGCGTCCTGGGCGCGCTGGACTGGGACCTGCTCCATGGACGCGTTCTCCGTCTTCTCGAACCCTCTGCGCCTCTCGCTACGCCTCCCGCCGACCGCAATCGGAACGCCCGCCAATAAAACGTGCTGTTACGACGATGCTCGAATGGGGCCGTATCGTGGGACGTTACTCGAAAACATCGCACATCGGCGCTCGAATGGGACGGAATCAGGGGACATTACTCGAAAGAATAGCACATCGCACCTCGAATGGGACGGAATCGGGAGACGATACTCGAAAAATCCGCACATCGGGCCTCGAATGAGACTGAATCGGGGGACGATACTCGAAAAATCCGCACAACGGGCCTCGAATGAGACTGAATCGGGGGACGATACTCGAAAAATCCGCACATCGAGCCTCGAATGGGGCGAATAGCTCCCAGATAATTTCCAGATTCTATCCATACTCCATCGTTTGGGCCTAAATCGAACTAAGTTGTATGATTTTTCACACAAACGTCCGTCGTTTAAGCCTGAATCGAGTTAAGTTGTATGATTTTTCACACAAACGTCCGCCGTTCGAGCCTGAATCGAACTAAGTTGTATGATTTTTCACACAAACGTCCGCCGTTCCAGCCTGAATCGAGTTAAGTTGTATGATTTTTCACACAAATGTCCGTCGTTTAAACTTGACTCAAGCTGCGTTGCACGATTCTCCGACTGCCGCCCCCTCGCGGAAGTCCCTTTGTAAGGCGTAGACTTGCAGATGCAAGCAAGGCGCCGTAAAAAGTTAGCCGGGAACTTCGGGAGACGAGATGATGCGGTCGATAATGCCGTACTCCAGCGCCTCTTCGGCCGACATGTAGTAATCCCGCTCCACATCCTTCTCGATCCGCTCGAGCGGCTGACCGGTCCGGTCCGCGAATATGCGGTTCAACTTGTCTCTCGTCCGCAAAATTCGCTTGGCGGTAATCGCGATGTCGCTGGCCTGCCCCTGCGCCCCGCCGCTGGGCTGGTGAATCATAATCTCGCTGTTGGGAAGGGCGAACCGTTTGCCCCTGGCTCCCGCCAGCAGCAGGAAAGCGCCCGCGGACGCGGCCATCCCCATGCAGATCGTATGAACCTCCGGTTTGATAAACCTCATCGTATCGTACATGGCGAACGCCGACGAGATCGAGCCTCCCGGCGAGTTGATGTACATGCTGATCTCCTTGTCCGGGTCTTCCGCCGCCAGAAACAGCAGCTGGGCGACAACGCTGTTGGCGACTTGATCGTCGATCGCCGAGCCCAGGAAGATGATGCGGTCCTTCAGCAGCCGGGAATAGATGTCGTACGACCTCTCCCCCCGGTTCGTCTGCTCCACGACATACGGCACGTAATTCGACATGCTCATTCCTCCGTTTTCCTGTTCGTATTAAGAATCGCGATTCACCCCGTAGACGAACGGATAACCGGAAAAGATACGGGCGGCCCCGCCGTCGTCTTTGCCCCGCGGCGAAAATCGAATACACTGTAAGGAACGGAGGCGTTCGATTTTTGCTCGTTCGGCCGTTCTTTTTGCTCGTTCGCTCGTTCGCTTCCCCCTCGCCATTTTTTTGCGATGGCGCGTATCCTTTCGCGCACTTCGTTCGTTTACGATAGCAAGACGAATTCCGCCCTATTCCAAGGAGGGACCGACATGAACGCGAATCCATCCGCAAGCGCGCGCGACTCCGAAGCGCCGGAGGCGACAAGAGACATTGCCGAGCTTCACGCCGCGCTGCGAAAATATTGCCTGTCCCTGGCCGAGTCCGCATGGGAAGCGGAGGACCTGGCCCAAGACGCCTGGCTCAAGGCGCTCGACGGCCCCCGCTTCGACGCGCATCCGAACCCGGAGGCGTACTTGCTGCGGATTGCGAAGAACGCGTGGATTGATCGCGCCCGCCGCAGCGCCAAGCTGGCGCGCATCCTGAGAGCCGAGCGCCCGCCGGAAGCGGAGGCGGCCGAGGGAGGCACGCTGGAGATCGAAGCCGCTTTCCGCGCGCTGGCCGAGCATCTGCCGCCTCTGCAGAGAGCGGCGTTCCTGCTGCGGGACGTGCTCGGTTATTCGAGCGCAGAGACGGCCGCGCTGCTCCGCGTAACGGAAGGCGCGGCCAAAGCCGCCCTGCATCGGGCCAGAAGGAACCTGCCGCGCGTCCGCGAGGAGCTGGAGACCGCGCCGGACAACGTTCAGCCCGGCTTGGCCGCCTGCCTGCGGGCGATTGCCGCCGCCTACGAGTCCGGCGACGCGGAAGCGATGCTGGCCCTGTTCCGGGTGATCGACTCCGAGCCGGCCGCGGCGATCGGGATGCTGCATTCGAGGCGGCTTCGGGCATACGGCTCGCGGCGGACGGAAGCTCCGCAAGCGACCCTTCGGGCATATGGCGCGCGATGGACGGAGGCTCCGCAAGCGACCCTTCGGGCATACGGCTCGCGACGGACGGAGGCTCCGCAGGCGATCCTTCGGGCATACGGCACGCGATGGACGGACGCTCCGCAGGCGATCCTTCGGGCATACGGCTCGCGATGGGCGGAGGCTCCGCAAGCGACCCTTCGGGTATATGACGCGCGATGGACGGAAGCTCCGCAGGCGGCTCCTCGGATTCCCGGATCGAGATGGGCGGACTCACCGCAGGCAGCCTTGGCCATGGGGCTGCTCGCCGCCTAATCCTTGCCGGCTTGCAAGCAATCGCATATTTGTCCAAACGCTCCGACGCTTATCCGCATAGTCTACAGCGAGGTGAGCGCCATGCCGTTAAACAACGGAACGGTCGTCTGGTTCGTCGGGCTGTCCGGCTCGGGAAAATCGACGATCGGCAAAATCGTGGAGCGGCATCTGCGGCAGCACGACATCCCGCACGCCCTGCTGGACGGAGACGAGCTGCGCCGGGTTCTGAGCCCGGACCTGGGCTTTTCTTACGAGGACAGAATGCGGCATATCCGGCGCACGCTGCTCGTCGCCAAGCTGCTGTCCGGCAACGGAATCGTCGTCCTGGCGTCGCTCATTACGCCCTACAGGGAAATGCGCGAGGAATGCCGCAGAGAGCTGCCCGCTTATGAAGAGGTCTACGTCAAATGCCCGCTCGAGCGCTGCGTCGAGAGAGACGTAAAGGGGCTGTACCGCCGGGCCATCGCCGGACAAATCCCCCGGTTTACGGGCATTACCGACAGGTTCGACGAGCCCGACAATCCTTCCCTGATCATTGAGACGGACAAGGAGTCGCCCGAATCGAGCGCAGATCGGGTCATTCGGCTGCTCCGGAAACGCGGGGTGCGGCTAACATGAAGAACGTACTCCCGGGCCGCCCCCCGCTGCTCTTCTTTATCCACATTCCGAAAACCGCCGGCTCGAGCATCCACCAGATTCTGCATCGGGCGTACGGCGCACGGCTCGGCATTTACTACGATCGGTCCCCGGCGGAATGGGAAATGACGCTGGCGCGCCCCGATCACGGACTGGACTGCGTGTTCGGCCATTATTGGTTCGGGCTTCATGCCCATTCCGCCCGCCCCTACGAATATGCGACCATGATGCGGCACCCCGTTGAAGCGATTCTATCCTATTACTTTTACATCGCCCGTCAGCCCTCCCACTGGCTCCATCCTTATGCGCTGCAGCTGTCGATGAAGGATTTTTTCCAGCTTCCGGGCGGCATTCTGGATCCTTTTTTCCGCAATTATCAATCGGTCTACCTGCTCGGCCGGGCCCCCGCCTCATGGGAGGCGACGCTGCGAATCATAAACGGGCATTATCCGATCATCGGGGTATCCGAGCTGTATCACGAATCGGTTTATTTGTTGAAAGACAGATACGGCTGGGCCTCTGCGGAAGTATTCCGGGTCAATGCGACGCCGAACCGTCCAACCCTCGACCAGATCGATCCCGAGGTTATTCGCCTGATCACGGGCTTGGTCGGGCATGATCTGCAGCTGTACAGGTTTATCCGCAAGCGTCTGGAAAAAACGATCGAACGCTTGCCCCGCTGGAAAATGAAGCAGCTCGAGCGCTTCAAGAAGGAAGATCGTCTGGATTAAGTCCAATTCCCTCAAGCTACTGCAGGATCTTGACCGCTACCGTCGCCCTCCGGAATCGCAAGGACTTGCCGAGAGCGGTCCGTCTCTTTATGATGAGGGGAAAGACAACGAACGAACGAAAGAGGCGGAGACATGACGATCCGGTCGCTTGACGAGCTTATGCCTACGGTTAATTTCGCCGGCAGGGCGACGACGTCCGCAGATTCGACGTGGGGGCGGCGCGTCATTCCCGACAGCCAGCTTTTCTACGTCGTGTCCGGCTCTGCGGAGCTGATCATCGGAGAAAAAACGTACGGAATTCGCAGCGGAGAGTGCGTGCACTACGGACCGGAATGTCCGCACGAGCTGTTTGCGGCTAGAGGGACGGACTATTACAGCATTCATTTCCATTGGCGGCACGAATCGACGGCTCCGGTCCATCCGGGACTGTCGATTCGCGCCGCCGACCGGGAGGAGTCCGCCGGACGGCCGCTTCGTCCGGCCCCGGACATTCCGCCTTACGGACCGACGGCGCTGCCTACCCATTTTACCGTGTCGGGGCTGGAGCCGGTTCTGACGAAGATCGTTAAGGAATACGAGCTGGAGCAGCCGGGATACGGAGCCGCGCTGAGAGGGCTCATGACCCAGACCGTGACGGACATCTTCAGGCAGCTGCTGAACGTGCGGGCGGCGTCTTCCGTCTCCGGCGGCAAGATCGAGCCCGCCATCGCGGCGATGCGGGAGGAGCCCGGTCGAAATTGGACGGTAACCGAGCTGGCGGCGATGTGCGGCTACCATCCGATTCATTTCTCCAAGCTGTTCAAGGAGGAGATCGGTCTTCTTCCGAAGCAGTACGTCATCGGGGAACGAATCAAGCAGGCCAAGCGGGCGCTGCTTCAAGGGGAGAAAATCGAGGCGCTGGCCGAACGGCTGGGGTTTACGAGCATTCACTATTTCAGCCATCGGTTCAAGAAGCTGACCGGGCTGACTCCGACCGAATTCCGGATGCAGGGCAAGGACGCTTAGCGGCCGGCCGCGAGCCTGAGCCCCTCTTCCCGGCGATCCGGCGCTTCGATCGGTCGATGCGAGCCTTGCGGGACATGGATCTCCTCTCACTGTTCTCCGGGAGATCCGTGTCCCTCTTTTCCAATCGATAGGTCTTCCTATTCCTTCTTCTGCACGACCGGCATCATCATGCCGTCCTCCATGCCCATCATGCGGACGCTGTCGCCATCCTCGCTGGCTTCGGACAGGAACACCTCCGTGCCGAATACAGGCTCCGCGTAGGGCAGATGGGTGCGGCCGCGCGCCAGAATCTGCCTGTAGTTGCCCGATTCGCCTTCGTAGCCGTCATGATCCCAGGGCACCCAGGAACGGGCGTTGCAATAGTGGCATACATAGGAACGGCGGAACCGGTCCGCCGTCCGGTTCGGATACGACCGATGCAGCAGATGCGAATGAAAAAACAGCACGTCGCCGGGCCGCAGCGGAACCGAAATCGGCGGCGGATACTTCGCCACCACCCGCGACAGCGTGTTCGCTTCGTCGTCGAGATGGCTGACGTTCTCCACGCCGTGCAGATCCTTAAACGCGTCGACGGCGTGAACGCTGCCTGAATACTGCCCCTCCGGGGGATAGATCGGCTCGTGATTCGAGCCGGGAACGACCCACAGGCAGCCGTTCTCCTCGTCGGCGTCCTCCAGGGCGATCCATGCGCCCAGCATCGTGTCCGGGTGCGTCTTGATGTAGTACGAATCCTGATGCCAGCCCTGCCCGCCTCGTCCGGGAGGATTCAGGAACATCATCGATTGCAGCGCATAGACGTCCGGCCCGATCAACGCTTCGGTCACGTCGAGGATGCGCGGGTGCAGCATGCCTCGCTCGGCGGCGGCGTCCCGTCTCGAAACCATATGAACCCGGGTCTGCTCGGCGAACTCCCGCTTGAGCGGATCGTCGTCCCGCGCGGCCGCTCCGTCCGTCTTCGCCGGACCGAGCCGCGTGCGCTCCGCCAAATCGTACAGCTCCGCGATATCTTCTTTGGACAGCAAACCCCTTACGATCAAATAGCCGTTGCGCTGATAGTGGACGTAATCGTCCACGCTGACCAAATACCGGTTATCGTGCTCGCGCGATTTCGGCGTATAAGGAATTCCCATTTGCTCAACCTCCATGATCGACGTTGCCTTTATTGTGCAATAAGGCGAGTGGCCCCTCAATGGACGGAACCTCGATTACGGGGTGTTTATTTGATCTGTTCGTTCACGAGCACATATCGGTTGGCGGATACGGAAGCTACCGTGTCGGGAGCCGGCAGCGCATGCCTGGCCAGAGAGCTCTCGCAGCGCTCGATATAAGCGGAAGCTGTCATTCCCCGCAGACGCTTGTACATTTTGGAGAAATGATGCTCGTCCCGGAAGCCGACCCGATACGCGATCTGCTTGACGTTCCACCGCCCGCTCTGCATCAGCAGCTCCGCCCGCCGCAATCTTCGCTCGAGCAAAGCCCGCTTCGGGGACATGCCGACGGAAGCGACGAACACGCGGGTGAAATGCTCGTGGGACCACCCCGACTGGCGGGCGATCGCTTCGATCGTAATCGGCTCTTCGAGATGGTCCTCCATATACGCCAACGCCTGCGAAATCGGCAGCGGAAGCGGCCGGGCCAGCTCCTCCAGCGCGTTGTCGGCGGAAGCGCACAGCTCCTCCAACGCCGTCGACAGCAGCGCGGACAGCCTACGCCTCCAATAGGCGAGCTGGAAGTCGGCGATTCTGACCATCTGGCCGAGCAGCGCGGGCAGCAGGCTGTTGCCGCTGACCGGAAGATAAGACGAGCCAGCGAGCAGCGAATCGAAGCGCGCGTCGCCCCGCCGAAGCTCCTCGTAATCGAAGTGAACGAACAGATGCCGGACGTTCCGGTCCGGATCGAAGCGGTAGCAATGCCGCTCGCCCGGCCGGCTAAAAATAAAGCACGGCTTGTCCAGCTTGCAGGTCTCGCCGTCCGTGTCGTAGACCGTCGACGATCCCTCCGGAAAGTAGACGAGCTCGTAGTCGGTCAGCGTTCTTTCTCCGAGAGTCGAGCCCGCCGCGGCCCATACGTCCCCGACGCTGTGAACGAACGGCCAAGCGCGCGGCATGCCCTCTCCGTCTCCGTTTCTTCCCGTCATCCCGTTCGCTCCCTTTTCTCTCTATTTTCTCTATCGTAAGGAATAAAATCCGTTCCCGCAAATGGCAAAAGCCCTCCGTCCCGAGCGGGAGGAGGGCTCCGGTCCGCGGTCAGTCCGCGCCGACGGACGAATAGACGACCGGGAAGTGCTGCCCTTGCAAAATATCGCCCTCGTTCACGCCGACGTAGGACAGCATGACATGGCCGCTGGACGGCACGTACCGCGTATGGCCCGGCATGTAGTGAACGGCGATCGCCCGGCGCTTCCTGTCCGAGCGGTTGTTCGGGCTGCCGTGCCAGGTCAGGCTGTGATGGTAGCCGACCTGGCCTTTCTTGATCTCGAACGGCACGGCTTTGACCTCCGCGCCTTCCGGCAGCAGCTCCGGGCGGCGGTGATAGGGCATGAACTCCTTGTCGCTCGCCAAATATTTCTGCTGATCGCCCCACTTGTGGCTGCCCGGCACCATCCACATGCAGCCGTTCTCGATGACCGCGTCGTCGAGGGCGACCCAGGCGCTGACGAGATCGGCCGGCTGGATGATCGGCCACAGCGGGTGATCCTGATGCCAGGCGGTCGGCCCGCCCGTCACCGGCGGCTTGTACTGGATCTGGTCGTGCCAGATGCGCACCGTATCGGTGTTGCACAGTTGGGCGATCTCCTCGACGATCGTCTTGTTCGCGGCATGCTGGAAGAACGCGTCGCTGGCCATCCAGATGTTGACGATCTGAATGACTTTCTCGTTCACGATCATTTTCATTCCGTCGTAGGGGGTTGCTCCCTCATCTCCGGCGCCCAGCATGTTGTGGGCCAGCACGGGCTTTTTCACCGATTGCCCGGCCATGACCAGCTCCAGCTCTTCGCGCAGCGTCTCTACCTCGTCGTCGCTTAGCACGACCCCGCCTTTCAGAAAACCGTCGCGCTCGAATTCGGCCAATTGGCTATCGTTCAACATCGGACTTCACTCCTCAGCTCTATTCGGATGCTTAGATCCATGGCTTTATCATAAGAGCTTTGCGAGCCGGTGTATTTCCGATAAACCAAGTTTCGTTTGCGTTTTTCTTGTCTCTTGGGATATTCAGCCGACAATCCGGTAATCGGGCTTGACCTTGTCGAAGTTGGGATTTTCGCCGCTGATCATCAGCCCCATGCCCCAATCGAAGTGCACGTTCTCTGTCGGAAAATCGGCCGGGTCGCGGTATTGGAACAGCACGTTCCGCCGCGTCCGCTCGCTGCGGTTGGCCGACGAGCCGTGAATCGTCAAATAGTTGAAGAACAGCACGTCCCCGGCTTCCGCCTCGCACAGCGTGCCGTCCGAAAGCGGATACGCCTTGTGATCGAGATAATATTTGCCGACGTGCGGAAGCGGTCCTTGCTTGTGCGAGCCCGGCACGACTCTCAGACAGCCGTTCTCCTCGTCCGCGTCGTCCAGATGAATGCTGGCCGCCAGCATCGTATGCTTCTCGTGCGGGAAATACGGCTGATCCTGGTGCATCGGGAAGGCCGCGCCGTTCTCCGGCGGCTTCACGAGCATTTTGGAGTGGTGGAGCTGCACGTTCGGACCGATCAGCTTCGACAGGGTCGCGGCCATGTTCGGATGGATCGCCGCGCGCATGAACGCCGCGTCGTGGTAATGAACGTCGTGAAATCCTTTCAGCACGAGCTTCTTCAACTGCTCCGGAGGCAGATAATCGCCCTGCCAAGCCGCGTTCTCGTCCCGGTTCGCCGAGGCCGCCCTCCGAATAATGCCGTCCACCGCCTTGCGCATCTGCGCGACCTCTTCCGCGTTAAAGACGCCTTTGACCAGCAAATACCCGTTTTCTTTGTAAAATTCCGCATCCTCCGTACGAATCATGCCGATTCCTCCCTGGATCAAGATGAGCTTGATTGGTTTCGTATTCGGCTTTATTGTATAGCTATCGGATGGGATCGGTCTTTGACCGCAGACGACCGGTTTTTGCACAATGAGGCCATAAGATTTGAGCGGAGGCGTGAAAATGGAGCCGGGAAACGAAACGCCCGCGCTGCTGAACGAACTGGCGGCGAAGGTGACGACGGGGAACGGGGCGGAATTCAAAATTCATTACTGGGACGTCAATCCCCGGCATTTCAGCAATTCGGTGCATAGGCATTCCTTCTTCGAGATCTGCTACGTTATGGAGGGGGAAGGAGAGTATTCGGAGAGGGGCAACGATTATTCTCTGCGGCCGGGAACCCACTTCTGCTCCAGACCCGGCATCGATCACCAGATCCGCTCGCGCGACGGAATGTACTTGCTGTACGTCGCCTTCGAGCCGGATGAACGCGGCTCGCGGGATGAAGCGGTCGAAGCGTTCCAAGCCCTTGCCGGACACGGCGAAACGTGCGTATACGACGACGGCGGGGTCATGCCCGCCTCGCTGTTATGGAAGAGCCTGCTGCTGCGCGAGGACGGCCGGGGCCGCTTGTCTCCGGACGCCCTGAGGGCGGTGGCGGGGGCGTTGCTGCTGAGCTTTCCCGGCCTCTTCGGCAGCGAAGCCCCCGCGCCGGCCCGGGCCGCCGGGAGCGCGGACGTTCTGCTTCGCCAGGCCAAGCTGTATATCCGGGACAACTTGGCCCGCGATCTGAGCCTGCGGGAAATCGCCGTTAACCTGAACGTCTCCGAACGCCATCTCTCCCGCCTGTTCTCCGGCGGCATTGGGGAGAATTTCACCCATTACGTACGGAGCGAGCGCGTTCGAAAGGCGGCGGAGCTGCTGGCCGCAAGCGATCTCCCGATCAAGGAAATCGCCGAACGGACGGGCTTCTCGTCGGTCCACTATTTCTCGCGCGTCTTCCTGCGGGAGAAGAGGCTTCCTCCCGCGCAATTCCGGCGCAAGCATGGCGGTTCTCCCTCGGCGTTCTAGGGCGTGTATGCAAACCCGCTCAGAGGCATCTATCACCGCCTTTTCGCCCCCTGCTTCGACCCTTTGACGTACCCCCGGTACGCCTTCTCAAAAGTTCCTTGCATGAAACGAAAATTCGGCAATATCTGCTATCCTCGGAGTAGGCATACACGCCCTATCGGCGACTGGAGACCCGACCGGGAAAGTTCAACGGCCTCTTCTTGGCGGCGTGGGAACCGCGTACGGCTCCAGCTCGAGCGCCGCGTCCGAACGAGGAAAGACGCTGCGGGCCTGCTCCTCCAGCAGGGCGAGATCCTCCCGTCCGTACCGCGAGCTGAAATGGGTCATCAGCAGCCGGGAGGCGCCTGCGGCCCGGGCGATTTCGGCGGCCTGCACGGACGTGGAGTGGCCGTACAGCTCGGCCTTCTCCGCCAGATCGGCGCCGAACGTCGCCTCGTACACGAGCGCGTCGGCCCCTCTGGCCAGACGGACCGCGCCTTCGCACGGCCGGGTATCGCCCATCACGGCGACGACGCGCCCCGGAATCGGGTCGCACAACACGTCGGCGGCGCGAACGATCCTCCCGTCCTCCAGCACGAGGTCTTCCCCCGCCTTCAGCCTGCCGTACGCCGGGCCGGGCGGAACTCCCGCGGCCGCGAGGACGTCGACGCAGAGGGCGCCGGCGCGCGGCTTCTCCGCGACCCGATAACCGAGGCAGAAAATCCGGTGATCCAGCGGAGCGCATTCGACGGTATACCCTTCGCCGTCCAAAACCAGGCCCTCCTCCTCGATCTCGCGAACGTTAAGCGGATAGTCGAGATGGGTGCCGGACAGCCTCAGCGCGGTATCGATAAATTCGCGCAAGCCCGGAGGCCCGTACACGTCGAGCGGCTCGACGCCGCCGAGCGAGGATCTGCTGCTCAGCAGGCCGGGCACTCCGAACAGGTGATCGCCGTGCAGATGCGTTATAAACAGCTTTGTCAACCGGCTGAGCTTGAGCGGAGATTGGAGCAACCGATGCTGCGTTCCTTCCCCGCAGTCGAACAGCCAGAACGTCCCTTTGGGCCGGGTCAGATTCAGCGCGACGGACGTGACGTTCCGCTCCGCGATCGGCATTCCTGCGCTCGTTCCCATAAACCACAGCTCCATATGTACCGCCTCCTTTCTTAGATCAGCATTGACGAACGATTTCCGCTTTAACCCGCGCGGCCGCCCGCCTTGAAGCAGGCGGTTCAGCCTGCCAGCTTTAATCCGACGACAGAGAAAATAATGCCGAGAATGCAGCCGATCCGCAGCCAGCTTTTCGATTCCTTGAAGAAAAGCATCCCGACGATAGCCGCGCCGACCGTTCCGATCCCGGTCCATACCGCATAGGCCGTCGCCAGCGGGATCGTCTCCATGGCTTGCAGAAGCAGCTGAAAGCTGATCACGAATCCGCCTATAAGAATGAGATTATTCGTCCAATTGTTATTTTTCGCCACGCGTTTGATTCCGATCACCCCGACGACCTCCAACAGCCCCGCCGCAACGAGCCAGATCCAATCCATTACCCTTCACTGCCTTTACCCGATAATTTCAAGCCGATGATGCACGCCAGCAGCGTTGCGATAAACACAATCCGCAGCGCGCTGACGTCGCCTCCGGACATAACGATCTCCACAATCGTAGTACCCAAAGTTCCCATCCCCGCAAACACGGCGTATACCGTACCTACCGGCAGCGTCTTGGTCGCCCGGATAATCAGATCGAAGCTGACAAGCAGAGAGGCAAGAACGACAATGCCCGGAATTGCCTCGTATTTGAATCCGCTGGCCCATACAATCTCCAATAATCCGCCCAGCACGACATAAGTCCACGCTCTCTTCTCGCTGATTGGCTTAGCCGTTTTTTCCGCCTTTTCCACCTTGTCCGTCATCCTCGTTATCCCCCTCGACCATTCGATCGACGTAATCCTTTCGAAAACCAGTATACATTCTCCAGTATACGTGAGAGTCGAGCTTTTCACTATGGCGCGAAAACAACGCAAAAACCCCGGTCATCCACATGACCGAGGTTCTTAATTACGCCACGCAATTTCGGCAGGTTCGTCAGGCTTGATCAGCTCGACGTCTTCTTGCGTCCCCAAGGCGTGCCAAGGAGCGGCAGCGCCCATCTGTCCAGCCCGTACCAGCCCGCTACTTTCCAGCCAAGCACGATCCACGTCGCCAGAATGAACAGCAGCGGATTGGAGCTCAGCGTTCCCGCGAACAGGAAGCTCGCGTTCATGAAAGCTCCGAAGAACGCCGCCACTCCCGTAAGCAGACCGAGGATCAGGCCGAGGCCGACCAGCAATTCTCCGAACGCGACCATGTAAGAAAATACTTTGGCGTTGGGCAGCACGGCATTTTCCAGGAACGAGGCGTACCATCCGGTTACGTCCTTGCCATCCGCGGCTTTGCCGAGCGCGCCGTTAATGAATCCGGTCAGTCCCGCTCCGGCATTGCTTCCGACCCAGGCGTCGCTCGTCACCTTGTGCCAACCGGCGTCCACCCAGGCATAGCCCAAGTACAGGCGCACGATCAGCCACAGCAGGCCCGATCTCGTGTTGTTGAATAGAAAGTTCGATACCGGGTTATCGGGGATGATGATGTTTTTACCCTTCAATTCCTCTTTAATCGTCACAGTCTTCATCTCCTCATAGGCTTATATACCCTTACGTTAGCATAGAAAAATCGCGCAAACTGTAAACAACTTCTCATTTGGGCGATTACCCAAATTATACACAACCGTCCGGGAATAATCGACTGAAATCGTATTCAAGGCCATTCCGCTTTATCCCGGCGGCTAGATCGCTTGCGCGGCCCACAGCCCGGCGTTCAAAATCAGCCGGCGGTAATCCTCCGACTCGAACGCGGACCGTCTATGCCCCGGCATGAGATAGACGACTCTCCCGAGCCCGAAATCGTGAGTCCAGGCCGCAGGCCAATACGCTCCGTCATGCTCGTATTCGGCGAAAATCGTCGTGCGAATATGCGGGTTGAACTCGAAGCGATAGGGCTCGTCCTCCACCGTAAACGGCTTGACGCGGTCCGTGATCCGATGGTTCGGCTCGCGAATGCGGATCGGGAGAGCCGTATATTCGGGATGGCTCATGAATTTGCCGCCGAGCAGCGCCGCAAGCTCCTGATTCCTCTGCAAGGAAATGCCGTTATGAATGGCCAGCAGGCCTCCCCCTTTGGCCACGAACGACAGCAAAGCCCCGGTGCGCCCGGCCGACAGCTTCTCCTCCAGAAATTCCGTATACGAAATAAATAGCCGGTAAGGGGCCAAATACTCCTCCTTCAGCATCCCGTAATCTCCCGTGCATCTGACGTCGATTCGCTCCCGGAAAATTTGCCGCAGCTCCTCGTCCACGCCCGCGAACGGATGATAGATCGCATCCGAGTAGTTGCCCAGCGCCAAAGCCTGTATTTCGTTTCCCATGAATCCAGCTCCTCTCGCATTCAAGCCTGTCTATTCACTTATACCCGCATATCGATTGCGGAACCTGCGTCTTCGTCCGTACCTCCGCCCCCGCCTCCCGGATTGCCGGCGATCTCCCGGCCGGCCTGCCGAGCCAGCCCCAGAACGAGCAGCTCGGAGACGATCGTGCATACGGCCAGCGCAAGCGCGATCGGCAGCATCTCCCGCAAGGACCGATTCATCTGAAAAGGAAGCAGGAACAGCATCGCGGCGCCGGCCGCGAAGGCGAAATGCCAGCGAAGCCTCGCGAGTCGAGCCAGCCGGTTCCTGCCCCGCTTCAAGGCGTCCAAACGAATGCCTTCGCACAAGCCGTAGAGCATTGTCAATTCGACGACAAGCGTCGCCGCGCTCAGTCCGAGCATGTTAACGGAAGGCGTGCCGCCGCCCGTTAACGAGAAGCCCGGCTGCGTCCATCCCAGCAGCGCCAGAACGGACAAGACAAGCTGAACGACCGCCGCGTTCCGGGCGAGCCGATAGCGGCCGTTCCTCGGGCCAAGCTTCGATAGCCCCGCCGCCAGCAAACCGTAGCCGATGACATCGGGGAACAGATCGAACGAGTTGATCGTAAAGTCGATCAGCGCGAATCCCAGCCCCCAAGCGATCCGGGCATAAGCTCTCCTCAATCCTTCCTCCCCCTTATCTCCCGGACGTAAGCGCGCATCTGGGCATCGGTCGGATACGGCGTGTAGTTGGCGAAGACGGTATAGATGTAGGAATCTCCCCCGGGCTCCTCGTATCTCTCTCTAAGCTGCACGTTGTAGACGGACAGAGCGTCGCTTGTCCCCTGCATGCGGAACCGATAGTCCAGCGTCACCGCCTGGCCCTCGCTCAGCTCCAGCGGGGGAGAAGCGTCGCTTGTTTGGGGCGTTTCGCTCGCTGCGGTCTTAAGCTCGTATCGGAACGAATCGCCCAGCTTCTCCAGCCACGCGGAAGTCAGCCCGGTCAACGTTACCTGCCGGTTTACCGATACGACGGCGCGGCCTCCGTGATCGCTTGAGCTTCCCGCCATGCTCATCCGGACCGGAGGCTCCTTCGACGTCTCCGGAGGCCAGACTGGACGATAGACGATAATCTCGCCCACGTTTTCCTCGCTCATGGTGCCGTCGCTATAATAAACGGTTACCGAGTTCAGCCTGAGCGGCTCCTCCGCCTCCTCAGACCTCTCGCTCATCCGGTTCACGTCGAAATACCCGCGCAAAATGTAGATCGTGTGGCTGCTCAGCTCCTGATGAACCTGTACGGGGTAAAACAGCAGCGCCTCCAGCCCTTTCGCAGTCACCGACGTCGGCTTGCGCAGATCGTCCTTGTTGGCGACGTACAGCAGATCGAAGGCAACCGAAGGCGTATACGTCGTCTCGATGTAATGGCGGAGAAATCCCGGCTCCGGCAGCCGGTAATACCGATAATAACCGTAATTGGCCAACCAACTGCCCGCAATCAGCATAACGACGATCAGATAAACGGCTTTGGCTCTCATCGGCTTCTCCTTTCCGGATAATTCCTCTTCTGTATCAACTATACACGATAACGCGATGTCGAAGGGGAGTTTATCTGGAAATTTGATTCCTCACCTTACCCTCTCAAAGCCTCGCATTGCGAAAACGATAGGGGCCAATTGCCGTTCCGAGTCGAACGTTTCCGTTATTCCCCAACATTATGAGTTCATGCATGCCAATCGGAATTTGGTTTGTTTGACATAACAAAAAAATTTGAGATATTGGAGATAATGAAAAAAGGGGATGGTGTTATAGTGTCAAATCCAATAAACCTTCGCGTAATAGCTATGATTACATTCTTATTAGCTATTATATTATTCCTATTGGACGGGTTTTATTTTGATCATAGTCAATGGTTTGATGGAATAGGATTAATCTCTACTTTTATATTGCCGCCTGTCGGTATTATAGTATCGTATATACAATTAAGAAAATCGAATTCCAAATATGACCTCATACTCATTATCTTAAATGTCATAGCCCTTTTAACGTTTTTTCTATACATGTTTTTTGGAACATTATTTTTAGGTCCGTGAAACCGATAAAAATGGCCCAGTCAACGCCAATGACTAGGCCATTTTTAATATCAATCGACTTAAAGCATCCTTTATCAGTCGCAAACACCAACAACTTGAGCTTCAATGAAATGCTCTTACCATAAGCATCCATGGTCTATCTCCGCGAACGGGCTGTTCGCTCCGCGTTGTTTTGTTACAATAAACCTATCCGCACACCTATCAGCCTGCCTGATTGGATAGACGACACACTTCACTCGCCGGAAGAAGGATGGAGCCGATGAACCGTTTTCTCACCTTTAAGCAAAAGCTCATTTTGACGTATATGGTCTTCATCGTTCTGCCCATGTCCGTGCTCGGTCTGGGCGCTTACGGGCTGTACAGCAACGCCATGGAAAAAAAGGTCAGCGGCTTCGCCCAGCAGGTGGCCGTCAGCACCGCCTCGAACATCGAGATGTACATTCGCGAGCTGGAGCAGTTCACGCTTATGCCTTACTATAATCCCGATTTTCAAGATCTGCTGACCGACGACAAGCAGCTGGATTCGCTGCTAAGCCTCGAGCTTAAAAAAACGGTCGAGAAAAACTTCAGCTTCTGGCAGTCGCAGCGGGACAGCGTGGAGAACATCTCCTACTTCAGCAAACCCGGAGTGGGACAGAAGCGCATCTACAGTCTCGGCTATCTCCCGCCCGATCTGACCGCCGACAAGCTGCCGTGGTACGATGCGTTCGGCAGCACCGATCAGCGCGTCACCTTTCTCAGCCTGCATCAATCCGCCCAGGATGAGCCGATCCAGAACACGCCGCCGCCCAAGGTATTCTCCCTGATCCGCAAAATTTACAAATCCTCTACTCTCCTGGTCACTTCAGGTTATTTTCAGGTCGATTTTACGCTGGAGGATATCGAAAGAATTATGGGCCGCGTCAATGGCGAGAAGAACGGCTCCTTCCTCCTCATCGACCAGGACGACCAGCTGGTCTACGCCGGCGATCCGGTGGACGAACGGCTGATGTCCCACATCGCCGAGCTGCCGTCGGACAGCCAAGAGCCGCAGATCGTCACCGCGGGCAAGCAAAAAAATATCGTCGTGCATCATCCCGTCGGCAAGATGGGCTGGACGGTCGTTGGCTACGTACCCGTATCGCAGCTCGTATCGGGCATCATCCAGGTGCGCAACTCGATGATTCTGATCGGCGTCGTCTGCATCGTCTGCGCGCTGCTCGTCTCCACCGGCATTTCCTATCAGATTACGAAGCCGATCTATAAGCTGATCTCCCTGATCAAGCGGGTCGAAACGGAAGACTTCCAGATCGAATACGACAATCCTCCGCGCAATGAAATCGGCCAATTGATTCGCAGCTTCATCCGCATGAGCCGCAAGCTGGACGAGACGATCCGCAACCTGTATCAGGCGGAGATCGTTCGCAAGGAGAGCGAGCTCCGGGCGCTGAAGTCGCAGATCAATCCCCATTTCCTCTTCAATACGCTGGAGACGATCAAGATGAAGGCGGAGATCGACGAGGCGGACGCCACGGTGGATATGATCACCGCGTTGGGCAAGCTGGTCAAAACCTCGCTGAACGCGGGCAACGACTTCAACACCTTCCGGGAGGAAAAGGATTATCTGATCAACTACTTCTACATTCAGGAAAACCGCTACTCGTCCCGCCTGGGCATGACCATCGACGTGGAGGAGGGGTTGATGGACTTCTATATTCCCAAGCTGCTGATTCAGCCGCTCATCGAGAATGCTTTCTATCATGGACTGGAGATGAAGCAGGGCAAAGGAAAGCTCGCCGTCTCCATCGCCCGGGAAGGAACGTTCGTGAAGGTGACCGTCGCCGACGACGGACTGGGCATGCCGCCGGAACGGCTGCAGCGGCTGAGGCAGAGCTTCGAAGCCGGCAAGCGCGGACTCTCCCAGAACGAGCAAAGCATCGGACTGGTCAACGTATTCTCCCGAATTCGCCTCTATTTCGGCGATCCCTACACGATGCTCATCGACAGCCGTCCGGGCGAAGGCACCGAAGTCGTGCTGCTGCTCCCCCTGATCAAAAGCGAAAGCGAGGTTAACGTCTATGTATCGCGTCATAATCGTTGATGACGAAGCTTATATCCGCCAGGGCCTTCGTAAAATTTTGCAGCGCTTCGCCCCGCAATGGGAGCTGGTCGGAGAGGCGGAGGACGGCGAGTCCGGACTGCGGCAAATTTTGCGCCTGCAGCCGGATCTGGTCATTCTGGACTTCCGCATGCCGGGACTGAACGGCATCGAGTGCTGCGAGCGGATCGTCGAGCAGGCTCCCCGCATTCACCGGATTCTGTTGACGGCGTACCAGGATTTCCAGCTGGCCAAGCAGGCGATCCGCTGCGGCGTATTCGAATTCATCACCAAGCCGCTGGACCGCGGCGAGCTGCTGGAGACGCTCCGCAAAGCCGAGGCGCTGATCGACAAGGAGCGCAGCGAGCAGGCCCGCGTCCTGTCGCTGCAGCAGACCGTCCGGAAAGCCGCCCCGCTCGCGCAGAAGCTGTATTACCAGCACTTCATCTTCGGACAGGATTATCACGAGCTGACGCAGTTTATCGTGGAGGCCGGCTACCCGCCGTTAAACCCGGACAGCGGCGCGCTTATTCTGCTGGCCGTCAGCCCGGACTGGATCGAAAACAATGCGTACAGCACCTTTGACGTGGAGCTGTTCCGCTACGCGCTGACGAAATTCATCCAGGAATGGTATGCCAAGCACGATTATGCATACGTGCTGCAGGACCATGTCGGCCAAGTCGTGGTCGTGCTGAATTATGCCTCCGGCGAAGCTTCGGCTTCCCTGAGCGCCCGCGAGTCGGCGTGCCGACTGCAGCGGGACATCGAGCGGAGCTTCAAGCGAACGGTTACGATCGGCCTCAGCGGTCTGCGTCCCGTGGCCGACGCGTCCCGAGCGTATCAAGACGCCTCTCTTGCCGTCACCTACAGATTGATCTGTGGAGGCGGACAGATTCTGTCGCTGCCCGCGCTTCGCGCCGACAGAAGGATGTCGGCCCCCGTGCTGGAGCAGGTGGAGAACTCGCTCGAGCAGCTGCTGCTCGGCAACGAGCAGGCCGCCTTCTCGATCCTCGACGACCTCGCCTCCTCCGAGCTGGTCATGCCCGCCGAGCTGCAGCGGATGATCACGCACTATATGCTGCGGCTTGGCGCGCAGTTAAAGCTGATGGAGCTGGACATCCGCCGGATCAGCGGCAAATCTCTGGAGGAATGGGTTCACGAGCTGGAGGGAACCGTCCTGCGCTCGTCGCTGATGGACAAAATCGGCCTGCTCCTCCGCGACCTGTGCCGGACGATCCGCCAGGAACGCAGCTTCTCCGACACGCCGCTGATCGAGAAGATCAAGCAGCACGTCGCGCAATATTTGGCCGAGGGCGTCAGCCTGCAATCGGCCGCGGACCGCTTCGGCATGAATCCGAGCTACTTCAGCCGCTGGTTCAAATACGAGACCGGCCGGAACTTCGTCGCCTTCCTCAAGGAATGCCGCATCGAGAAAGCCAAACATCTGCTCGAACACAGCTCGCACAGCCTTCAGGAAATCAGCGAGCTGGTCGGGTACGCCGACATCAAGCATTTCTACCGGGTGTTCAAGGAATTCACGCATTGCTCCCCGTCCGAATACAAGCGGCTGCATACGCGCTAGGGCGTGTATGCATACTCCGAGGAAAGCAGATGTTGCCGAATTTTCGTTCCATGCAAGGAACTTTTGTGAAGGCGTACCGGGGGTACGTCAAGCAAAAGTGACGAAGCAGGGGGCGAAAAGGCGGTGATAGATGCCTCTGAGCGGGTTTGCATACACGCCCTAAGAAGGCCAAAGTAAAGAAATTCATCCGAATGTAAAATCTACACCCCTATTGACGCCTCCGACCGTGAATTAAGATAAGACAGAACGCACGAATACGCTTGCAACAATCACTTTGGGGGGATTGCAATGAGCTTGACGACGAATGCCAGAAAACTGCCCGCGGCTCTGCTCGGACTCGGACTTGTTCTCGGCGGCTGCGGAGGCGCCAACAACGCCGGAAGCAGCAGCAGCCCAGCGGAATCGGCTCCGGGAACCTCTTCCGCTGCCGCGCCCGCCGGCTGGCAAGGCACGATTACGATGTACGCGCAGGTGTACACGCCCAACTCGAAAAACATCGCCGGCCTGAAAAACCAGACCCAGCTTCGCGAGGTCGCCGACGAATACGAGGCCGCGCATCCCGGCATCAAAATCGAATTCATAGACGAGGAGTTCAAGGATTACACCCAGACGGTGCGGGTCAAAGCGGCGGCGGGCGAAATGTTCGACGTATTCTGGGGACAATGGGCCGAGCTGAACAATACGTTCCCGAAGGGAATCGCCGAGGACCTGACGGAATACTTCGACAAGCCCAACCCCTACATTCCGGACAAGCCGACCTGGAGAGAAGCGATGAATCTGACCGTCGTCAGCGAGACGAGGTCCCCGGACGGCAAGAGCTACAACATTAACGGCGACTATGTCGCGACCGCTTTCTTCTATAATAAGGACCTGTTCGAGAAGGCCGGCATCTCGCAGGCGCCAACCAGTTGGTCCGAGCTGATCGCCGCCACGCAGCAGTTGAAGGCGGCCGGCATTACGGCGATGTCGCAGGCGCCCGATTACGACTGGTTCCAGCGCCACTTCCTGTCCGACTTCTTCGCCAAGGAATACGAGACGATCGCCGCCTTCGACGACAGTCCGGGGGTATCGTCCCTGGACCAAAGCGTCGCCATCGTCAAGGGGATGCTGAACACCTCCGACGAACGCTTCATGGGCTGGTGGCCGCTGTTCAAGTCGCTGACCGACAACTGGAAGCCGGATCATCTGTCGTCCGATCCCGGCGTCGTCGGCAGCAGCGCGAGGAACGACTTCCTCGCCGGGAAAACCGCCATCTTCTACGACGGAAGCTGGCTGCCCGAGAATGCCAAGGACGCCAACGTCGCCTTCGAGCTCGGCTCGTTTAACTTCCCGGTGCTCACGCAGGCGGATACGCCGTACACGACGGGAGAAGACGTCTCCGGCGCGGTCGGAGGCCCGAATGCCGCATTCCAGTTCGCCGTCGCTACCAAGGAAGCGAACGCGACGATGAAGGAAGCGGGCAAGAAAGAAGCCGTCATCGACTGGCTGCAATTTCTGGGCACGCCGGCCAACGTGGAGAAAATCGTGAACGAGCACGGCACCTTCGTCCCGACCTGGCCGGATACGAAGCCTTCGGAAAGCATGACCGAGCTGGCCAATCAGGCCTCGAACAAGCTGAAGGCGCTGGGCGTAGGCGGCTCCTCGCCGAACCTGACCAAAAACATGCAGCGCATCTTCGGCCTGTACCTGAGCGGCAATATCGATTTCGACAAAGCCAAGGCCGACGTACAGAAGGAGCTCGATGCGGCGATCAAGGAATACCAGTCCAAAAACAGCATCGACTTCAGTCAATACTAGAGCTGGCCGCGAATCGCAATACAGTAGAAGGGGAGCCGCTGCCTGAAAGCGGCTCCTTCTTTTTCATCCCCTATCGAGAAAGGATGATTATCCGATGGCCGGCAAAACGAAAGCCAAACTCAAAAGCGCGCTTACCGGGTACGGCTTTATCCTGCCTACCTTCGTCTTCCTGATCTGGTTTATGTATTACCCGGTCTACCAGGCGCTGAACGGAGCGTTCACGGATTGGGACGGCTTTAACGCTCCGAACTACATCGGTCTGGACAATTTCGTCCGCATGTTCGACGACGAGGCGCTCCGGCAATCTGTCGTCAACGCCTTGATCTGGGTCGTCCTGTCCATCGTGCTGGCGGTAATCCCGCCCTTCTTCGTGGCGGAGCTGATTTTCCATCTGAAGAACGAGCGAGCCCAGTATCTGTACCGGACGTTGTTCGTCGTGCCGATCGTCATTCCCGGCATCGTCACCATTTTGCTGTGGCGGTTTCTGTATCAGGGAGACGGCGCTCTGAACCAACTGCTGGACCTCGTCGGACTCGGCTCCCTGAAGCAGCTCTGGCTCGGCGATCCCAACATCGCTTTATATTCGATCATTCTGATGGGCTTCCCCTGGATCAGTGCGTTTAACCTGCTCATTTTCTATTCCGGGCTGCAGAGCATCTCTTCGGAAATTATCGAAGCGGCCAGGCTGGAAGGCGCCACCGGCTGGAAACGGGTGCGGACGATCGACATTCCGCTGTCTTACCCGCAATTGCGGCTGATTGTCATTCTGACGCTGATCGGCAGTCTGCAAAACATCATTCCCCCGCTCATCATGACGAACGGCGGACCGGGATACTCCACCTACGTGCCGATTCTTCATATGTACAACGTATCCACCGTGAACGGAGAGTTCGGCTACGGCATGTCCATCGCGCTCGTCATGTTCGTGATCATCCTGCTGCTCACGCTCCTGAATATGCGGCTGATCAAATCCGATTCCTGATCCAGAGGAGGTTTAACCGATGCGTATCTTCCGGCTTACCGGCGCGGGACAGTGGTGTTTGCTGCTATTGCTCGTGTTCAACTTGCTGCCCATCTATTTTATTATGGAAAATTCCGTCAAGTCGCCGATCGAGTTCGCCTCCAGCACGCTGAACTTCCCGCAGCAATTCCAGTGGAGCAACTATGCGGTCGCCTGGGATAAAATCAGCACGTCCCTGCTGAACTCGACGCTCATCATCGCGGCCAGCGTTGTAGGCATCGTCGTATTCGCCGCCATGAGCGCCTACGCTTTTTCCCGGCTGCGTTTTCCGCTGCAAAACACGCTGTTCCTGCTCGTGTTCGGCCTGCTGCTCATTCCCGGCTTTCTGACGCTGATTCCGCTTTATTTGCAGATCAAGAAGCTCGGTCTCACCGACAGCTACTGGGCGTTGATTCTGCCCTATATCGGGGGCGGCCAAGCGTTCAGCATTTTCGTGCTGAAAACGTTCTTCGAGCAAATGCCCGACGAAATTTTCGAAGCCGCCCGCATCGACGGCGCCGGCAACATTCGCATTTTCTCGACGATCGTGCTGCCGCTGTCCGTCCCGATCTGTACCACGGTCGCGATTATCAACATCACCAGCCTGTGGAACGATTATTTGCTGCCCTCGCTCCTCCTGAACCGTTCCCACCAGACGGTCACGATGGCGCTCGTCTCCTTCGAGGCTTCCGCGGGCAACTACGGGCTAAGCGATTACGGCGGCATGATGGCCGCTTACCTGCTCGCTTCCATCCCTCTGCTGCTCCTGTTTTCCTTGCTGATGCGGAATTTCGTGGAGGGGATCTCCAGCGGCTCTATCAAAATGTAACAATGGAAAACCTGCTCCGCAAGGTGAGGCGTGCAAGATGATCGATGGAATAAGGCAAGTCGCATCTATCTCCTTCCGCTGCAAGATCGGAGCTGTCTCATAAGTATTTCAAGTTGCTCTAAAGGATAATCGATGAACAAGGGGCAAGGGGGATGTATCTCCTTACGATGCTATACGCGCCCGAAATGGGAAGGGTTAACTCGTTAATCCGTGATTTCAGGAGCGTATGAGGCTTCTCCAGGAGATACATCCCCATTATCTTTGTCTATCGATCTTTTCCCTGCCGCTCCTGATTCTGACCCGGTTCTCCCCTCCCCCTTTGTAACTTTTTCGTGACATTCACGACTTTTTAACAAATTGCTGCTTTCCAACTAACACCCCATTGATACGGACCCGCTATGCTGGTGGTGATGGCCCAACTTGTCCAAAATGGGAGTGTGTAAAAACATGATCGAAAACCAGAAAATGGACCGCCGCAAATTTTTATCCTATCTCGGAACGGGCGCAGCCGCATTGGCCGCCGCATCCGCCGGGCTGGGCACGCTGGAGGGCAAAGCCTCCGCCGCCTCCAAGACGGCCGATCATCTCTTCGGCTTCCAAACGAATCGGGTAAGCGGGTTTTTCGAGCCGATTCAGCCGTCCGACGTTGACCAGCTCGTCCTGCCGAAGGGCTACCAGTACGATGTCGTAGCCGCGTTCGACGACGTGATCAACGGCGCGGGCGACAAGTTCGGCCAAGGCGCGGACTACAACGCCTACTTCCCGATCAACGGCTCCAATTCGCACGGCCTGCTGGTGACCAACCATGAATACACAAACCTTTTTCTCCACGGGGAAATCAAAGACGGCAAAATGACGGCGGCGCAAATCCGCAACGAGCTCTACTATCAAGGCATGTCGGTCATCGAGATCAAGCAGGGCGAAGACGGCGTATGGAAGCTGGACGCGACGTCCAAGCACGCCCGCCGCATCAACGGCTTCAGCAAATTCGAATTGACCGGTCCGGCCCGCGGCGCCAAAGCGGTCGGCGGCGTTTCCTCCGTAACCGGAACATTCGCGAACTGCTCGGGCGGCGTTACGCTGTGGAACACGGTCATGTCCTGCGAGGAGAACTTCGAAGCGACTACCGAAGCCGCAAGCCTGAACGCGGCGCATTACGGCTGGGTCGCGGAGATCGATCCGTTCGACGGCACGTTCCTGAGAAAGCATACGGCTCTGGGCCGTTTCCATCATGAAAATACAGCCATGGGCATCGCCAAAGACGGCCGCGTCGTCGTGTACATGGGCGACGATGTGAAGGACGCGTGCGTCTACAAATTCGTCTCCAAAGGCAAGTACGATCCGGCCGCGGGACGCCGCAATTCCGACCTGCTCTCCGAAGGCACGCTGTATGTCGCCAATCTGAAAAGCGGTCAATGGATGGAAGTTACGATCGAGGCGGTACGCAAGGCTGTGGAGAAAGAAGGCTTCAAAGCGCCAAGCGGCGTTAAGGGAACTCAGGAAGAGCTGCTGAAAAAATACCAAACCCAAGGCGACGTCGTGGCCAACTGCGCGGAAGCGTCGCTGCTGGTCGGCGGAACGCCGACGGACCGTCCGGAGGACGTGGAGATTTCTCCGTTCGACAACACGATCTTTATTTGCCACACGAACAACGACAACCACGGCAACATTCACGGACATATTACCCGCATTTTCGAAAAGGACGACGATCTGGGCGCAACGGCGTTCGACTTCGAAATTTTCGCGGCAGGCGGCCGCCAATCCGGGTTCAGCTCCCCGGACAATCTGGCGTTCGATTCCAACGGCAGCCTGTGGGTCGTGACAGACATTTCCTCCGGCAGCCTGAACAAGGGCGTGTACACGCATTTCAAAAACAACGGCCTGTTCGTCATCCCGACGGCCGGACCGAGCAAGGGCGAAGCGCTGCAGTTCGCTTCCGGGCCCCGCGAATGCGAGATGACCGGTCCTTTCTTCGCGCCGGACGAGCGCACGCTGTTCCTGTCCGTCCAGCACCCCGGCGAAAACACGACGGACGTCGGCAAGCCGACAAGCATGTGGCCGCACCGCAAGGGCGACAAAATTCCGCGCGAAGCCGTCGTGGCGATCCGCGGCTTTAAGCTCGGCTAGCGCGGAGTATGCATGCACACCTAATCTATCAATAGCGAGGAGTCTTGATTATGCCATTCGGAAATATCGGGATCGGCGGTCTTATTCTTATTCTGGTCATCGCGCTTATCATTTTCGGACCTTCCAAGCTGCCTGAGCTGGGTCGGGCCTTCGGCCGCACGCTGAGCGAGTTCAAAAGCGCCACGCGCGGCATGATCGACGGCGACAAGGACGACAAGGACAAAGCGGAGACGCCCGAGCCCCCCGCCAATTCGGAACAGAAGCCGCGCCTGACCGCGGTCGAGTCCAACAAAGGCTGAGGAGGCGCGCCATGAAGGCCGAAAGCTCTGAAAGCAGCTTCGTCGGCCACTTGGGCGAAATGCGCCGCAGAATCATTTTTACGCTGGTCGCGTTTGCGGCTTCGCTCTGCGGCGCTTTCGTGTACGTGAAGGAGATCTATCGCTGGCTCGTCCGCGATCTGGATTTCAAGCTGGCGATTCTGGCTCCGTCCGACGTCATCTGGGTTTACTTGAAGCTGGCGGGCGTTGTCGCCATCGCCGTCACCCTGCCGGTAGCCGCCTACCAGGCCTGGCTGTTCGTCAAGCCGGCCTTGCAGCCTCGGGAACAGCGGGCCGCGCTGGCGTATATTCCCTGGCTGCCCGTTCTGTTCGCGGGCGGGGTCGTCTTCGGATATTTCGTCATCTATCCGATGGTGCTGCAGTTTCTGGAAGGCATGTCCGGCGAATTCGCCACGATGTACACGGCGGACCGGTACTTCTCCTTTATGCTGAGCATGACCTTGCCCTTCGGACTGCTGTTCGAAATGCCCGTCACGGTCATGTTCCTGACCCGGATCGGCCTTCTGAGTCCGGCCCGGCTGGCGAAGGCGCGCAAGCTGTCTTACTTCGTCCTGACCGTCACCGCCGTCATGATCACGCCGCCGGATATTATGTCCGACATACTTGTGATCATCCCGCTTTTCATTTTGTACGAGGTGAGCGTCGGGCTGTCCAAGTGGGTATTCGCCCGTTCGGGTGCGGCTCTTCGATAAGCCGGCCATCCGAACACTGCCAAATGAACAAGAGGCTGTCCCGGAAGAAGTTAGAGGCTCAACCCAATAAAATGATCGATTTAATACCATGGGGATATATCTCCTTCCGCTGCAATGTACCCCAGAAAGTGACGAGAAGCTTCGCAGCTTATTCCGATTACTTTCCGGGGACCCCGAAGCGCGGTCATGAAATCAGGATTTGTTTAAACCGCAACAGGGTAATTTCATGACCGTATGAGGCAGGCGCTTCGCTCTACAGGAGATATATCCGCATTCTTTTGTGATCATTTTAGTTGCCCTCGCTTGCTTACGGGAAAGCCTCTTATACCTCGTGCAAGTTGTCCGCGAGAATGCCGGACCGTCACCGTCCTCGGAAGGCGCTTTCCGTTATCCGTGCCGCTCCCCTCACCCCGGAGTAAAGCTTTGCAGCCCGTATCCGTAAGGGAATAACGGATTCCCGAACGTCGTCGGCACCGGCTGGTTGTTATTGATCAGGTTGCGGATTTGCGTCCTTTCCGCTTCGGTCGCGCCGAGATCGTAGGGAAGATCCCACTTCTCCAACTGATTGCCGACCGCGTCGGTGCCGATCTGATCGACCGAGCGCGGCAATTGGAACGGCAGCCGCCCCTTCGGCAGGAAGTCGCCGAACAGCAGTCCCGCCGTGGCGACGCCGCCTCCGTTGCCCGGACGATACAGCAGGACGACAGCCGAGCATTTGTCCATAATGTCCGTCAGCACGTAAGGACGCGGAGAGATGACGGCGCAGACGACCGGAATATTCCGGTTGTAGAACTTGTCGATCTCCGCCACCTGGTCGGCCGGAATGTTCGGATTTTTGTCGAGCCATTCCGTGCCGTGCGTGTAGCTTCTCTCGCCGATCACGACGACTGCGGCTTTGGCTGCCGCCGAGTCGTTCAGCACGACGTTGACGCCGGTTCCGGCCCGATCCCGAATCGCTTGAAAATACGATTTGGCGGCCGGGTTGTCGTGATAGATCGATTGCCAGATGACGTTGGCGATATTGTCGTTGGCATTATCGTCGCTCGTCGCGCGCGGTCCGGCTACGACGATCGTCTCGCCCGCGTTCGGCCTCAGCGGCAGAACGCCGTTGTTCTTCAGCAGCGTCAGCGACTGGCGCGCCGCCTCGGTCACGATATTGTTGCTCTCGACGCTGTGCCAGATCGTCGTCGGATAATCCGGGTCCCCGTAGGGATTCTCGAACAGGCCCAATCTGAACTTAAGATCCAGCACTCTTCTTACCGATTCGTTCAGCCTCGGCCAGCCCACAGCGGCGATCAGCGTATTAAAGTCGGTGCCGGAAGCGACCGCTCCGCCCATGACGTCGCTGCCCGCGCCTATGCTGCGAACGGAAATGTCCGTCGAAGAGGCAAGCCAATCCGTCATGACAATCCCGTTGAACCCGATCGTATTCCGCAAATAATCGAGCGTCGGCTTGCTCGTGCCCGCGCCGTTGCCGGCCGGATCCAGGTACGGAGAGCCGCCGTAGCCCGGCATGACGGTGGCGGCGTTCGCGTCCATCGCCGCGTACCACGGCTTCATGTGCCACTTGATTGTCGCGCTGTCGTAGACGATGGACTGCTCCCCGCCCGCGCCCTGACTCGGCCAGTGTTTGACCGTGATCATCATCGATTTGGGATTTACCTCCGGGCCTCCCTGCATGCCCGCGATAATGGCCCGCATCATCGCCGCCGAATAATCGGCGTTCTCGCCGGTCCCTTCCTGGAACCGGGGGTACAGCACCTTCGTGTTCACTTCGGACACCGGAGACAGCGAGCCGGTGAAGCCCCATGCCTTATGCTCCCTGCGCTGAAGGTCGCCGACCTGCCAAGCCAGATCCAGGTTGCGCGTAGCGGCGAGACCAAGCTCGGTCGGGAACGCCGTCTTCCAGCCGTCAATCTTGTCGCCGGTAAAGGCGATCGGGATGCCGAGCCGCTGGGTGGCGGAAACCTTCTTCTGGGCGTCCGTAATGAAACCGGTGACGCCGTAGGAGAACACGAAACCGGCCATCTGGTTCAACCCGTCCAGCGATTCGGGCGAGAAGAAGAGCTGGTTGATCTTCTCTTCGTTCGTCATCCGGGACATGAGATCGTCCACCCGCGCGGCGATCGGATTGTGCCAGTCCTCGTAGGGCTCGATCGTTCCGTTCTTGTTCAAATCGCGTATGCCGTTGATCAGATTGATGCCGTCCGCCACCTGCTCCACGTAGGGCAGATAGACGCTGAATTGGCCGATGGAAGAGGTGCTGCGTCCGCCGCCGCCATCGACGGCGACGACGTACCATTTGTACGTCCAACGGTCGACGAGCGAAGGCGCGGCGATCGTCGTGCCCGTTGTCTCGCCGATTTTGGTGTAGCGATCCAACAGGTTGCCCGAAGCGCTCCAGTCGTAATCGGTTCTGGACAAGTTGACCCACACTTCGTATTTGGCCGTGCCGGGCTTCGCCTCCCACGCGAGCGTCGGCGTTCTCGTGCTCGTCACCATCTGGCCGTTGGCGGGCGAAAGCACTTTGAAGGCGCTAATCGTATACGTCGAGCTGGACACCGCCGAATTCGTCATGTCGGCTTTCGTCGCGATCGCTTTGATCGTTGTCGTGGCCGTGACGGGGATCGGTCCCGTGTAGGTCGGAGAAGCCGCCGTCGGCGTGGAGCCGTCCGTCGTATACTTGATCGTCGCGCCCGCCGTCGCGCTCGACAGCGTTACGCTCTGCGGAGTCGTGAACTCCCCTCCCGCCGGCGAGAAGACGGGGGCCGACGCTTGCGGCGGCAGCGGCGTCGTCTGACCGTATATCTCGAACTCCCACAGGGAATAGCCGTAGACCGTGCTTCTCTCCGTGCCGTACATCCTCACGTAACGAGCGGTGACGGGGGCAATCGGGATCGTCTCGATGCCGCCCGTGCCGTATGCCTGGGTATAGACGTCGTCCCAAGCGTCCGCGTTGCTCGATACTTGAATTTTGTACGCTCTCGCGGCGGCCGTCTCCCAGTGGAGCTTGACGCCGGTCACCGTATGGTTCGAGCCGAGATCGACGTAAATCCATTGCGGATCGCTGAACTCGGACTCCCAGCGCGTCTGGCCATTGCCGTCTACGGCTGCGCCCGCCCCGCTGCCCGCGATGAACGAACTGGCCCTCGCCGTCTTGTTCAACGCGAGATTGACGTTCGCGGAACCTATCGTATACGTCCCCGTCGAGACAAGCGAATCTGCCAGCCCCGACTTGATCGCGACCGCTTTGATCGTCGTCGTGGCCGTGACGTTAACGGGTCCCGTATACGTCGGAGACGCCGCGGTCGGCGTCGAACCGTCGGTCGTGTACTTGATCGTCGCGCCCGTCGTCGCGGTTGTCAACGTTACGCTTTGCGCGGACGAATACGCGCCCGGGGCCGGAGAGAACGCCGGCGTTTCCGCCCGTTCCGTCACGATGACGGCAATCGCCGAGCCCGGATGAACGGCGAACGTCAACGGATTGCCTTGAACCGTATGGCCTCCGGCATCCGTCGTGCGAAACTCGACCTGCTTCTGTTCGACCATGTAATTGACGCTGAGGGTGACCGTCGTCCCGACGTTGTACCGGAGCGTGTGGTTAATCGTTGTGTTTTGCGTTTTTAATGTCGTCGTTTGGTTGAGATCGGCGGGAGACAGCCCCATTTCCAAATATTGCGCATAGGGCCCCGCAACCGGAATATCGACTGCTTGAGGCTGCGCCGTCTGTCCGTAGACCTCGAACTCCCATAAGGAATAACCAAAGCCCGTATTGCGCGTCAAGCCTTCCATTCTCACGTAGCGCGCCGACACGGGAGCGAACGATGCGGTCTCGTAGCCCCCCTGTCCGTTCACTTCGGTATGCACGTCCGTCCAGGCATCCGTACTGTTCGAAACCTGGATTTTGTACGATTTCGCACTGGCGGTCTCCCAGTGCAGCCGAACCGAGCTAACCGTCTGCGCGCTTCCCAGGTCGACGTAAATCCACTGGGGGTCCGCAAACTGCGACGACCAGCGCGTCTCCTGATTGCCGTCGAAGGCAAGTGCAGGGACAAAGGCCCCCTCGGTGGTATAGGCATACCCGGTCTTGCCGAGAGCGAGGTTTACATTGCCGCTTCCCGGGTTGATCGTATACGTTGCCGCAGACACCGCCGAATCGGTCAGCCCGGCTTTCGTCGCGATCGCTTTAACCGTTGTAGTCGACGATACGGGGATGGCTCCCGCGTATGTGGGGGAAGCCGCCGTCGGCGTCGAGCCGTCGGTCGTATACTTGATGATCGCGCCTGGCGTCGCGGAAGCCAGCGTCACGTTCTGCGCGGCGGCGTAAGCTCCTCCGGCCGGAGTGAACGTCGGCGCGGACGCTTGCTGAGTCGGCGCGGCGGATGTTACGTTCAGCCAGTTGAAGTTCCAGCCGTTCGTCACCGCATGGACGCGCAGCGTCTGGCTGCCCTCGGCCAAATTCACGCTGGCCGTCACCGTCTGCCAATTTTGCCAGCCTCCCGTATTCGGCACCGTGACCGCGGCCAGCGTACCCGCGCCGCTGCGCAGCTCCAGCTTCGTCGCGTCGTACGGACTGGATACCCGCAAATCGATGGTGTACGCTCCCGCGGCCGGGACGTTGATCGCGTAGTCCATCCAGTCGCCCGCATCGATATAAGCGACATTTAATCCGCCCTCCGAGCACGTCTCCGTCTGAATGCCGTTCATCGCGGAGTAGTTCTCCGCTTCGATCCTGCCCGGATCTCCCGGGGCCGCCCAAGTCGGACCGACAGAAGCGAACAGACTGGCGACCATGGCCGCAATCAAGAGCGGCATTAACGCCTTTTTTCTCCTCAACGTAACTGCCTCCTTTATTTTTTTCGCTCCGCGTCTCTCGTTAAAAATCGATCGATTACCAACCGACAGTGACGATCAGGGCCGTCGGGTCGTTATGCTCCAGATAGGCGGCTTGCGTATACACGTCGTCGTAGCAAAATCCGTAGGACAGTCCGTCGATGCTGTGGTCGTGCCAGAACTTCGCATAATAATTGCTGGGCGCAATTTTGTAATATTCGCTTGTGTCGGTCCATGAAGCCGGAGTCGCGAATACGCCCCTGTTCAGAGCCGCGCAGATCTCGGGATCGGAGGCGGCGCCGATGCCGAGCAGAATATCCTGGGTCGTCGGCTTCGGTCCCGGCCTGTTCCACACTTGATTCACATAGCTGTCAAAATAGTCCGCATAAGGGCCGCCGGCTTTGAAGCCGCCCTTCGCGGGAGCCAGAATTCGGTAAGGCGCTTGCACAAGCGTCTTGAATTCCGCGGGCACCTCGTTCAAATAAGCGGCGAACAAGGCGGCGCGCGTCTCGGTCTCGCCGACGGTCCGGTCGTAGCCGTCCGCGCAGATCAGGCGGTGCGTGATCGGGAATCCGAAGGCGTCGACCCGGGTCGTATTGCCGTGGTATCCGCCCGCGTCGAGCGTGAACTCGATAAAGTCCCAGTACACGTCGTTGTTCGGATCGGTCGGGTTGTTCACGTCGGGACCCGCATAGCCGTCGTTGTACAGCTTGATGTACAGCGGGCTGCCGATGCTCAAGAACATCCGTCCCGAGCTGATGGCGGGCACCGATACGATCGGAACGTCGCTTACCTTGTGGTAGATGTTTGCGTAATTATTGCCGTTCTTGGTCAAATGTCCGGGGGCGTCGTTCAACGCGGTCGATGTCGGAACCAGGTTTCCGTTCGCGTCCAAATAGCTGAGCTGATTGGCCGCATTCAATCCCAGTACCGCCCAATAGATTTCGTTGTCCGCGAAGTTCCCTCTCGTGCCGTTCTGAATGTGGAAGTCCATCGCTCCGCCGTTGACGGATATTTTATAAGCCGCGCTCGCCAGGTCCGAATCCGTCATGCCGGCCTTCATGGCGATCGCTTTTACGGTGGTTGTCGTCGAAACCGAGATCGGTCCCGTATACGTAAGCGAGGCGGCAGTCGGCGTAGAGCCGTCCGTCGTATACTTGATCGTCGCGCCCGGCGTCGACGTCGCCAAGGTGACGTTCTGCGGCGTCGCATAGGTGCCGCCGGCAGGCGCGAATGTCGGGGACGCAACTTTGGCCGGCAGCGTTCCCGGCGTAAATTGGAACCAATTGATATTGAAGCCGCCGGCACTCGCGAATAGAGTCAACGTTTGACTGCCCGCTTCCAGCGTCACGATCGAATCAACCGTCGTCCAGGCTTGCCAGCCCTCCGTGTTCGGGACGGCCGTCGTCCCCAGCACGGTCGATCCGGACTTTAATTGAAGCTGGCCCGTCGCGTTCGGACTGGATACGCGATACTGCACCGTATACGTTCCCGCTGCCGCCACGTTGACGTTATAGCTCATCGAGTCCCCGGTATCGATCCACCCGACATTTAACCCGCCTTCCGAGGAAGGCTCCGTCGCCACTCCGATCATGGCATCGAAGCTTTCCGCTTCGATCTTGCCGGGAATCGATTTACCGTTGGGCAGATTGATCGTGTACGCGGCCGTCGACACCGCCGAATCGGCAAACCCGGCCTTCATCGCAACGGCTTTAATCGTCACGCTCGCCGCCACGTTGATCGCTCCCGTATACGTCGGGGAAGCCGCCGTAGGCGTCGAGCCGTCCGTCGTATACTTGATCGTCGCCGCCGGTGTTGCGGACGCCAGCGTCACGCTCTGCGCGGACGTATACGTTCCGGCAGCCGGACTGAACGTCGGCGCGGACGTCATCTGCGTCGGCGCAGCGGACGTAATCTCCAGCCAGTTCAAGTTCCAGCCGTTCGTGACCGCATACACGCGAAGCGTCTGATTGCCCGCCGTCAGATTAGCCGTAGTCGCAACCGTCTGCCAGCTTTGCCAGCCGCCCGTGTTCGGCACGGTCGCCGCAGCCAGCGTCGTTGTCCCGCTTCGCAGCTCCAGCTTCGTTCCGGCATAAGGGCTGGATACCCGAAAAGAGACGTTGTACTTTCCGGACGAAGGGATGTTGACCGCATAATCCATCCAGTCTCCCGCATCGATGTACGCGACGTTCTGTCCGCCCTCCGTGCTCGCCTCCGTCTGAATGCCGCTCATCGCGGAGTAGTTTTCCGCTTCGATCCTGCCCGGATCTCCGAGCGCAGCCCAAGCGGCAGGCGTAAGCGCCAGCATTTCGACCAACAAAAACAAGATCATGAAATAAGCGCGCGCTTTTTTCCCGTTCATTATCTCGCCACCCTTTCGTGTACGCTCTATGAGCGAAATGATCAAGAACCCTCTCTTTTTGGGCCTGAAGCCCGATCGACCGACAGTGCGCACGTGCTTTTTCCGACACAAAGAAAACGGTTTCATTTCGGGCCGTTCCCGGATACAATCAAAGGCACCACCTCCTTCATATCGCATCTTTTCTTTCGGTTTACCGGAATCTGTCTCGCGAGAATCGATTGGAAGGTTGAGAGAGCGCGCATGCATGGCATTGCAAGCAACGGGTTAGAGAGTGTGAAGGGATTACGAAACGTCGGATTGGAATTCGCAACGTTATGGAGGTTCCAGAGAGGAAATCAGCCGTGGCCGAAAGACGTCGCGAACGACAACTATTCACCCTAACCACAATGAATTACCCATTAGGATGGAATATTGTGAAAAAATTGTTATTCGTGCGTTCATTATACCGCTCTCCCTGCAAATTGGAAGATGACAAACTAAAGAATGTTATGACGTTTTTTCAATATTGTCGAAATAAACAGAGACCCGAGTGCGGAGACTTGAAATCAGTCTTCCTTCTCGGGCCTCTTGCTTCTCCTGCCGGCATGTCCGCATGCCGCAACTACTCGGCCTGCTATGGCCTTCGCTCAATCGAGCGCCTTGTCTTCAAGCAGAACCCCGGCGGACGGGACCGTTCACCGGTTGTTGATCGGCTGGCCGAATACGCCCTTGAACGCGGTTTGCTCCAGCGGACGGCGCGGCGACGGAACCTCGCGCGCAGCCATCGCTTCGGGAAGCGCGTCCTTGTCCCCCTGGTAGCCCAGAGCGACGGCCGCCTGAATCGCAAAATCGTCCGGAACGTTCAGCGTCTGGCGGGCCAGCTCGAAGTCGAAGCCGGTCATCGCATGGGTTGCGAGACCTTTGCGCACCGCCTCGTGCGCCAACGCGCCCCAAGCCGCTCCCGCATCGAACGCGGCCGACGGGAACGGTCCGTTCTCCGAGGAAGTTTGAGAGACGATCAGGATGAGCACCGGCACTTTCGCGCACCAGCCGCGATTGAATTCGTTCAGGAACGGCAAAAACCTGGCGCGCTCCTCGGGCGTGCGCGCCACGATAAATCTCCAAGGCTGAAAGTTAAACGCAGAGGGCGCATAGCCGGCCGCTTCCAATACGGCGAACAGCGTTTCCTCGGGAACCTCCTTCTCCTGAAAGGAACGCGGCGACCAACGGTTAACGTTGATCGGATCGATGTCGTAAACGGTAGGACGGACTTGGGCGGCGGCTTCTTGAACTGTGGTCATTTCGTTGTGTTACCTCCTGCGTTTGCATGGTCTAGTTGGATAAACTCCACTTTCTTTATTTTAGCGCAAAATTCGATAAAACCCTAATTTTCAGAGACCGCATCCGTCTAAGAAACGAGCCAACTGCCCCAGAAATCCGCCGCTTGCCCCACCTGACCCGAGACACGCTAAGTAACCTGCTATTATCCACCGTTGCCCCGCCATTTGACACGAGATGCTCGAAGAAACCTGTTATTGCCCTTCGAAAACCCGTCGCTTACCCCGTGATGTTCTACAGAATCGGTTATCCCCACGCGAAAAGCTCATTTCCGGGCCGCGATGTTCTACAGAATCGGTTATCTCCGCGCGAAAAGCTCATTTCCGGACGGCGGTGTTCTACAGAATCGGTTGAGACGATATTGCTGGCCAGCCTCCAGCCAGTACGTTAGAACCGCAGCGTCAGCTCGCGCCCGTCCGCGCGAAAATCGATGCCGTTCGAGACGGCCGTCATCCGGGCGGTCGAATGCACCCGGTACGAGTGGCCGTGATACGTGTAGTCGATCGCCCCGGGACTCAGCTTTATGCCCGGCAGCTCGGCCGTTTCTCCCCATGACAGCCGAAGGCCCCAGCTCGGACGCTCCGAGATGAAGCTTACGCTCCTCTCCGCGCAGCGAATCCGCAGCTCTTCCTCCCCATCCAGACGGATGAGAATCGTCAGCTCTCCCGGCACGGATTCGTCCGTCTCCATCGAGCGGGCAGAGAGCGGCGCTTCCTTCCCTTCGTCGTCGTACAGGACAGGAGCGATTCCGGCCGCCCCCTCTCCGACACTCCAGAGGGCGCTGTCGACAACGGGTAGCGTGTCGTACCGGCTATACCTGTCCGGACACGTCTCCCGCAAATATCGTTCCTCGTAACACTCGTCGAACAGATGAATATCCCGAATCCGGATCTCGCCATTATTGTTCAGCAGATTCAGCCGGTAATAGCGGTTATAGAACCAGACCGATTGCCGCCCTTCGTCCCTCCAGTCGGTCAACGCGCTGATCGAGGAGGCCGGCGTAAGGGGATACCGCCTCCTGAACCAGCGGCCGGAATCCGCCAGCGTCTCGACGCGCAGCTTCCCTTCCGTCCGGGCGGCCGCGAGCAGCTCGACCTGATCGGTCAGCCCCTCTTTCATCGCCGCCCAGCCGAAAGAATTTTCCTGGCCGACCTGCGTATAACCGAAGGAAACCTGCTCCGGGCGAAAGTTCACCTCGTAAAACCACCGCACCCACTCCGGTATGCCGCCTCCGCCCTCGTCGCCCGAATATACCGGCTCCAGAGTGATGACGCTCTGCCCGTTGCCGCCCAGCCGGGCGTCGTATTGATAGATCGGATCACTCCCGAGCATGCGGAACACGGGGACCGGGATTTGGCCCGCTTCGGTCTGTGCCGGCATAAAGCCGTTCCTCCGGCTGGGGTAATACGCCTGATTGTAGTAGCCGCCCCACAGCGTATATCCGTCGGTCCCCCATTGATCCTTGCAATTGCAGGACGCGACAATGCCGTACTTGTCGGACAGGTAGGCCAGCGTGTGCGCATCAAGGAACCAGGAGCCGACCGACTGCGGATAGGCGCCGAACCGGGCCCGAAACTCCTCCATGAGCGCGTCCGCCAGCTTCTCCCGCTCCGGTGGCGTATAGCCGACGGTAAAGGCGATATGCGCGTGCCAATCCCAGGCATAACGCCCCCGCCACGGAACCCCGGCCTTGTCGGCCAAAGGCTGCACGACCTCGAACCAGACTCCGATCTCCTGGGTTTCGTCCGCCTCGCGAAGAAGCAGATCGGCGAAAGCCGGATCGATCAAGGCGTCGTACTGGAGCAGCCACGTCGCCGGGAGCCCATGCTTGCGTACGAGCGCCAACTGCTCCCGGACCGGCTCGAGCAGATCGATCGGCTCTCTCGGCTCGAAGCCGCGGATAAAGTTAATGATGTTGACGCGATTCGGATACAATGCCGCTGTGTTATTCATTGACCGCTCCTCAAATTTTACTCCCCGATAACGACCGGACTGTCGTTATAGACGTTGCGGGGAACCGTTCTCTTGATATCGACCGTGATTTTGCCCGCCGGCGTTTCGCTGTAAGCCTGATATTCCTGATTGAATTCGGCAATCGTCTCCTCGTCGTGGCCGCGAACCTTCATCTCGTTCAGAAATTGCTCGTAAGCGCTCTCGAACTCCTTGTCGCTCTTCGCCAGCAGCATTTTCGCGTAATACTGCATGCGAATATCGCTCTGTACCGGAGTGTACTTCTCTACCATGCCGCCGATGACCGGCTTGATACGGCTTGCCGTAGTCGTAAGTCCGAACGTTCCTTGCTCGTGATTGATCTCTTCGGCCTTGTACAGCATCGCGTTGTACGCCGGCCAAGGCGGTTCCACCGTCTTGATATGCGTGCTTCCGACGCTGGCGAAGTTTTTCCACCACCAGAAGCCGTATTGGGTGACGCTCGCCATGCCTCCGTTGTCTCCGCCCCAATACTTGGGTCCGCGGAATACGTCGTAAACCTCGGCTGCGGCTCCGTCTTCCATTTTATACGCGCCCATCTCCTCCGTCCCGTACTCCATGAGCAGGAAAGCCTCTTCGGTCTGCATCCAGTCGATTCCCTTCATCATGCGATCCGGGTCCTTGACGTTGGCGCTGATTCCCGTGCCGTTGGAACCGAACGGATTGTAGTTGGCATATTGGGCCAATTTCACCCCGGACTGTGCAGGAAGCGGCGTCGGGAAAAACCATCCTTCGGGAAAACCCCTCTTTTCCAGCTCGTTGTAGGTAATCGCTTCGGGGATGCCGCTGCCTTTCAGCGTCGTCGTATTGGGATTGTCCCATCCTCCGAACAGCATGGCGCCGAAACGCAAATTGTTGACCTTTTCCTTAAACAGATCGTTTTTCTGGAACGCCGTCTCCGGATCGAGCAGACCGTTCAGATACTGGCGGTTCAGCCACAGGAACGCCTCCTTGAAGCCCGGCAGCTTGTAGTCCGGAACGACCGTGCCGTCCGCCTGCTCGTTGTAGCCGTTGTCCGAGCTGCGAACGCCGAACATCGACATGACGATCTCGAGACCCGCGAAATTTTCCCCGCCCAGGGACAGCGGAATAATGCTCCGTCCTTGACTGTCCTTGAATCCTTTCATGGCGTTCAGATAGCTCTCGAAGCCGTCAAGCGTCTGCAGGTCGTCCGGGGTCATGCCCGCCTTCTCCAGCAGCGTGTTTTGCACCCATAGTCCCTGCGCGTTGCCCTGCCATGCGGACGGCTCGTCGATGACCGGCTCGTAGGCGGAAGGCACGAAGTAGATGTGACCGTCGCTTGCCCGCCAGTAATCGATAATGCGCTTGTCGATCTTGGCCAGATTCGGGTACTCCGCCGAATTGTCGAAATAATCGTCGAGCGGCAGCAGCTTCTTCTCGTCGACCAGGCGCGACCATACGAGACTGTCGGAGGGCAGCATGATCGCGTCCGGAAAGTCGCCGGCGACAAGCTTGAGATTGATCTGCTGGGACAGATCGGCGCCGTTGCCGATCTCGACTTTGTCCCAATTGATGCCCGATCTTGTCATGACTTCCTGCGTAATGGGACCGTCCAGGTTGATCGGTGTCGTCATCGCCGGAGCGTACAGCTTGTAATGCGTCAGCGACTCCGTAACGGGGGAATTGGCGCTCGGGCTCTCTCCTCCGCTGTCCCTCTGGGTCTCGTTCCCCTTGCTCGCGCAGCCCGCAAGCAGCGCCGCCGCCAACGTCAGCGATAATACCGATTGGGTTCCGACTTTCCATCCTTGCTTCATATCGATGAATCCCCCTCATATTGGAATGGCTTAACATCGCCGATCATTGATTTTCTTCCTCTATGTGATCAAAGAACGCGGCGAGAGGAGCCGGCCGAGCGACAGGATCCATGCCGCCCGCGGGTACGCTCCCGCATTCGTTGGTTATCCGCGCCATAGCGCTATTCCTTGACGGAGCCGATCAATACGCCCTTCACGAAAAAACGCTGGAGAAACGGATAAACGAGCAGAATCGGCAGTACGGCAATCATGATCGTCGCCATGCGGACCGACTTGGGCGTAATCGCGTCCGGGTTGTACAGGCGGGCCTGATTCATCGTTGTCATCTGGCTGGCGCTGATCATCTGACGCGCTTCGATCGTGCTCAGCATCCGCTGCAAGTAGGTCGGAAGCGGCTGCAGGTCGATATCGTGGACGAAAAAAGCGCCGGTATACCAGTCGTTCCAATGTCCCACGGCCGTAAACAGGCCCAGCGCCGCAAACAGAGGCATAGAGAAGGGCAGCACGATGTAAAAATAAATCCGCATATAGCCTCCCCCGTCCAGTTTGACCGATTCGACGACGCTTTCCGGGATGTTGTTCTGAAAGGAGGTTTTCATGACGAACATATTCCAGATGCTGAACAGGGACGGGACGACGTACACCCAAAAGTTGTTGATCAACCCCAGATGAATTAACTGAATGTAGAAAGGAATAAGACCGCCGCTGAACAGCATCACGAACAGGAAGACGAGCAGCAGCGGCTGCCTGCCCGGCAATTCCTTGCGGGACAAGGCGTAGGCGACAAGCGAGGTCACCAGCAATGAGCCGAGCGTGCCGATGACGGTCCGCTGCACCGTAATCCAGAAAGCGTTGAGAATCGTGCGATCGGACAGCATTACGTAATAGTTGTCCAACGTGAAGGTGCGGGGCCACCAATAGATGCCGCCGAGGCTGGCATCCCTGCCTTCATTGACGGACAGGATCAAAATGTACCACAAAGGATAGACGCATAGAAAAGCGAACGTTGCCAGCACAACAGCGTTGCCGATTGTAAATGCTCTGTCCCCCAATTTGTAACGTCCCATACCTAGCTTCACTCACTTTCTACCAGAGGCTTTCTCCGCCGATGCGCTTGGACAGCAGGTTGCTGAACACCAGAAGGATTGTCGCGATCACGCTCATGACGAGCCCGATGGCGGTCGTCTGGGAATATTGCGCCTGCCCGATGCCAAGCCGCAGAACGTACGTATCGATAACCTCCGCCACACCGATATTCGCCGGATTGATCATGGCGTAAATCTGATCGACCCCCACGCTGAGCAAGCCGGGAACCGTCAAAATCAGGACGACGGATATGATCGGAACGATGCTGGGCAGCGTAACGTAGCGCATCTGCGCGAATCGGCCCGCTCCGTCGACGACGGCGGCCTCATACAGCACGGGATTGATGCCGGAAATGGCGGCCAGGTACAGAATCGTGCCCCAACCTACTTCCTTCCACATGCTGCTAAGCACGAAAATGGGGCGAAACCACGTCTCCGAGCCCATAAAAGCGATCGGCTCCATCCCGAAGCTGCGCAGCAGCGAGTTCGCGCCGCCCCCGTCGATCGACAGGAAGGCGTCCAGAAAACCAACGACCACGATCCAGGAAATAAAGTGCGGCAGGTAGCTCAGCGATTGAACGACGCGCTTGAACAGGAACGACCGGACTTCGTTGATAAGCAGCGCGACGACGATCGTAGTGGGAAAAACGAACAGCAGCCGCAGAAAAGTCAGCAGGAACGTATTCCCGGTCGCCCGCCAGAAGTCGTTGCTGGCCGCGAATTCCCTGAAATTCTGCAAGCCGATCCACGGACTCCGCCAAATGCCGTCGCTGAAGCTGTAATCCCGAAAAGCAATCTGCAGCCCCAGCATCGGAATGTAGTTAAACAGCACGATCAGCGCCGCTCCCGGCAAAATAAACAGGTACAGCGGAAGATAACCTTTCTGCTTCAGCATCCATAAGCGATGCATGGCTCCGACCTCCTTTCTCTCGATGTCATAATGCTTATCCTGAATATAAGCCAGCCCTGAAGCGCTTACAATTGTCGGAATGCACGATTAGTTCTGCTCAGACGCTTTCATGTTTTCACGCAGGCAAAAGAGGCTGTTCCCTAAGCGCTTCAAGCTGCATTGAAAGATAATCGATGAACAAGGTGCCAGGGGGATGTACCTCCTTCCGATGCTATACGCTCCTGAAATGAGAATGATAAACCCGTGATAGGGTGATTTCAGGAACGTATGAGGCTTCTCCAGGAGGTACATACCCCTTCTTTGTCTATCGATCCTCTCCAGCAGCTCTGCTTAGGGAACAGCCTCTTCGCCGGTCGAATCAATCGGAATCGGGGGCAGAATCGGCGTCGGGGCCAGAGCCGGATTCGGAAAATCCGTGAAAATCCCGATATTCCTTGGGGCTGAAGCCCGTTATCCGCTTGAACAAGCCGGTAAAATAGCCGATATTCTGGTAGCCCACCCGTTCGGCGACCTCGTACAGCTTGAGCTCCGGCTGCTGCAGCATCTCCTTGGCCTTCTGGACGCGAATGCGGATAAGCTGGTCGGTGAAGGAAATGCCCAGCTCGGTCCTGAACAAGGCGCCCAAGTAGTTGGGACTCAAATAGACGGAGTCGGCGACCGAACGCAGCGAGAGATTGTCGGAATAACGCTCGTTCATATGGTCCAGCGCTTTCTGCACGACGAGGAGCGTATGGCTCTTTTTTCTCGCCGCGATAAACTCGCACATCCCGCTTACGATATGGATCGTCTCCTGCAGCATCTCCGGTTCCTCCCGGCATTCGAGAAGACGCTCCCACAGTTTCTTCTCCGGGCCGAACTGGCGGCCGACGTCTCCGATCTCCGCCGCGGTCCGATAGGCTCCGCTGACGAGCTGCAGACAGAGACTCCTCAATTCGGCGCCATGGACTTGGAGCTTCCCGGCGACGCCGCTCAAAATTTCTCCGAGCAGACTTAAGCTGCTTTGGCTGTCCCCGGCTCCGAGCACGTCGCAAAACTCGCCGACCCATTCCTCCGGACTTTTCTCCGGGCCGTCTCCCCGCTCCGTCAGCAGCTTCCAGCTGTACGCACTCTCGCCGCCGCCCAGCAGTCTGTGGTTAACCGCCCGCTGCGCCAGCCGGAAGCTCTCGCTCAACCGGCTCAGCTTGGAGACAAACGGTCCGATCCCGATCGTCGCCTTGCACCCGGGAAGATGGGCGAGCTCGGCGCTCAGACGCCGGATGCAGGGCTCCGTCTCGCGCTCCGCCTCGTCGTCGAAAGATCCAAAACGCAGGATCAGCACGATATTGCCCCGCGGCGATGTCGTTCTCTGCTCCAGCAGCGACCCGCAGGTGGCTTCGACCGCTTGATCCAGATTGCCCTTCACGCGCTCCAACTGCGCCTCCCTCGGAAGAGGAGAGGAGGGATCGGTATCGACAACCAGAGTAAGCACGCAGCGCAATCCTTCGGCCGCGAACAAGTCCAGCGCATCCGCGCGAGCGCGGATCGTCTCCTCGCCGACGACGAGTCCGTTCAGAATCTCCTGCAGCAGCTGCTCCTGCGCAATCGGCTTAAACGTGTCGAGCTGCGCTTTCATCTGCTCCTCTTCCCTCGTTTTCGACTGCTCCGTCCGCTCCGAGAGAGCGATCCGATCCAGAACCGCGTTTAATTCGTCGAACAGAATCGGCTTGACCAGGAAAGCGTCCACTCCGATATCCAGCGCCGTCTTGGCGTATTGAAACTCCTCGTAACCCGTCACCATAATGACGCGCAGACGGGGATTCAGCTTTCTCATGCGGGAGGACAGTTCGAGTCCGTCCATCCCCAGCATGCGAATATCCGTGATCAGCAGATCGGGGGGACAGCGGCCCGCCTTCTCCAGCGCGCCGTCGGCATCCTCCGATTCTCCGATCACGCGCATATGATGCCGATCCCACTCCACATGTCTGACGATCGATCTCCGCTGCCGTTCTTCGTCATCCACCACGAGCACTTTGATCTCCATCTGTGTCCCTCCTTAACCGGTCGGCGCGACCTGCCCGGCGTTCTGCGGAATAAGCAGCTGAACCGTGGTGCCCTCGCCCGGCGCGCTCTGAATGCGCAGCCGGCAAGCCTGTCCGTAGTGGCGCCTCAACCGCTCATTCACGTTGTATATTCCGAAGCCCTGGCGATCCGTGCCGCTGTTCGCGTGCTTCGTCAAGCTGTCCAACTGCTCCTTCGTCATGCCGGAGCCGTTATCGGCGACCGTTACGCACAGCATGTCCCCGAGCAACCTGCTGGTCACGGTGAGACAGCCTCGACCGCCGGTACGCACGAAAGCATGCAGCAAAGCGTTCTCCACGATCGGCTGCAGCGTAATTTTCACAATATTACATGAAAGCGTCTCTTCCTCGATATCGAACACCGCCGTAAGCCTGCCCGGATACCGCGATTCGTGGATATCCAGATAAGCTTTGACATGCTCCAGCTCTTCCCTGAACGTCAACATGTCGACGCCCCGATTCAGCGCCAATCTGAAAAATCTGGCCAAGGCGTCGACGGTGCTGCCGATTTCGGAGGAGCCGACGTCCATGGCCATGCTTTTGACCAGCGCGAGCGTATTGTAGAGAAAATGGGGATTGATCTGCGCTTGCAACAGGTTCAGCTTCTCCGTCTCGGTCCGGCTTCTGGCCTCCGAAATCTCGCTGAGCGAATGCTCCAGCCGGCTGGACATATTGTTGAATTCCACTTCGAGATCGGCCAGCTCGTCCTTGCCGTGAACTTTAATCGTAAGTCCCATGTCTCCGTCTCGTACCCTTCTCATGCTTCGGATCAAGGAATTGAGCCGCTTCGTCGTTCTTAGCCCGAACCCGGCCAGCACGGAGAAGGTCAGGAGCACGAACAGGACGCTGACGGTGATGGCCGCGTTCTTGACGAGCTGCAGCCTTTTCCATAATTCCTCCTGGCCCACGATGGTCACGATCTTCCATCCCAGACGGTTCGTATCGTAGACGACCATACTTTGCAGGCCGTTGATTTTCGCCGAATACCAGCCGTGCTCCGACTCGTAGATTTTCTCCAGGTAGGGCAATTCGCCGATATCGCCGCCATCCCTGCGGTCCATATAGTTGGACAGCACCTTCCCCTTGGCGTCCAGCACCAGAAACCCGCCCTTTTTCGCGGTTAACGGGTTCGTAATTTGATCGAACAGCGCCCTGTTCGTCACCTCGACGTGGATCAGCCCGAACCTCTCGTTCGACAAGTAATCCACCAGCCACTTGCTGATATGCAGGGAGGGCTCGGAATGATCGTTTTTCCATTCGTAATACCAGTAAAATTGCCGGGTCTTGTCCTCCATCGGCGCGTACCAGACTTCCTGCTCGGCCTTCTCCAGGTTCAGGACGGTTCCGCCATCCTCGTGCAGACTGGCGTTGCTCTTATAGAATTGAATCGTCTTCATCGGAAAATAGGAGCGGATTCTGTTGACCGCGGAATTAATCTGCTGCAGCCCCGTCACTTCCTCCTGAAGCGACTGATACTGCTGCGTAAGCGTCGTCGTAATTCCGGAATCGAGCGAGAGCTGCATCAGAATGTTCTGATAGCCAATAATCCGATACTCGATATTCTCGTTCAACTGGTAGGAAACCTTCTCCAGCATCTCGCGGCTTTCCCTCTGAGCAAGCAGCAGACTGCTGGAAAACAAGTAGTAACCGATGATCAGAACCGGAACGATCAGGAACAGAATCACGATCAAAATCAGCTTTTGCAGCAGTCGAACCCGGTTCCAATAATCGGCAACCATCCTCGTTCTCCCCTTTTTTGCAAACGCTTTCTAACAAGTCGTTTCGGACCGGCTCGACGTGGATTCAAGGTAGAAAACCTCCCGTCCGGCTGGATGTTTTGTTCTTCATTTACACTTTACCAGAGGAGGGGAGGTTTTTCTATTGGGAGTTCAGAGCGTGTTTTTGTACACCGCCGCGTCCTTCATGATAAAACGAATATTGTCGGGATCCGCCAAGATGGCCAGATCCTCGACCGGATTTCCTCGAACGATAAGCAAATCGGCGAACGCCCCTTCCTCCAAGACCCCGATTTTGCCTTCCGGATACGGGTTCAGAAAAGAAGACAGCTTCAGCATTTCATGCGCATTGCCGGTTGCCGCCACGAGACCGCGGAAGCTGCCGAACCGCGCCTTGTACAAGCGGAAATCGTCAAGCTGAATGGCCGCGGCTTTGCCGATGTCGCCGAGGACGTCGGTTCCGTACAGAATAGGCAGGTTGTACTTGTCGATCCACTCGGCCGAGCGTCTTTCGCCTTGACGAAAATCTTCGAACAGCTTGACAACGGCTTGCGGAAGCCCTGTCAGCGGGTATTCCCGACCGAGCTGCGGACCCGGCGTGAGCCAAATCCCTTTGTCGGCGACTATTTTCGCGGTTTCTTCGTCAAGCAGCGTAGCGTGCTCGAAGCACTTCACGCCCGCTTCGGCCGCGCGCCGCATGGACTGCGGGGTATACAGATGGGCCATCACATAGGTGCCGTAGTCGGCGGCGGCACCGACGGCGGCTTTCATTTCCTCCAGAGTAAACTGCACGGTCGGAATCGGATCGTAAGCGGAGCTGAAGCCGCCTCCCGCCATGAGCTTGATCTGGGAGGCTCCGAGAAAAAGCTGCTCCCTCACCGCCCGGAGCACCTCGTCCGCGCCGTCGGCAATGACCGATATTTTGCTATTCAGATCGGCGGAGGCGTAGATGCCATCCGTGATTCTCTCTTCCGCGCGGCTTGCGCGAATGTCTCCGTGTCCGCTGGTCTGCGAAATCATGGCGTTGGAGGGTAAAATTCGGGGCCCTTCGAGAAAACCGTTATCGATGTTTTTCTTCAGACCGTAGGTGATGCCGCCTGCGTCGCGCACGGTCGTGAAACCGCGCAGCAGCATTTCCTTCGCGAACCGGACGGAACGAACCGCTTTCTCGTCGATCCGCCAGCCGTCCGACAGCGAATGACCCGTGATGGACAAATGCACGTGCGCGTCGGTCAATCCGGGGATCACGGTTTGGTACCCCGCATCGTACACCGCCGCGAAGCCGTCTTCCGGCAAGGCTGCGTCGACAATATCTGTGACCAGCTTGTCCTCGATGACAATGCTGGCGTTGTGCCGCAACTCGGCATGTTTGCCGTCGAATACATTGGCGTTCTTAATGAGCAGCCGCATCATACGCACCTCCGAAAGGTTGTTCCCCGTTCCGCTGCGGATAAGGGTCGTCCAGCAAACGACGCCAGCGGAACGTTCCGTCCAGCGTCTGGTACAGTTGAAGCAGCGCGGCGGCAATGCCCGCAGAGCCGTGCATATACCCTTTGTTCAGCGTAATTTTGTCCGGCTCCAGCCGGGTTTCCGCGAGGGGCCAGGCAATCGCGCCGTTGCCGATGTCTTCGGCTTCCCCGAGCAGCACTTTGGCGCAGCGGATTGCCGCATCGAGATAATGCCGGTCGCCGAACGCCGCGAATAGCGCAAGCTGGAACTGCAAAATCGCAGCCGTGCCGCAGCAGATGCAAGTGTTGTTCCAGTAGCCGGAAGATTGCGTTTCCGGTGCGCCGAGACTGAGAAGGCCTTTGCTCATGTCCTCGATCGCGCGCTTGTAGCCGGCATCCCCCGTCATGCGGTAAAGCTGATAGAACACTTTGGAGGTTCCTCCCGCTCCGTGACAGGCGCCTAAATAAAAGGTGCTGTCCGCCGGATCGTCCGTCAGCGGAACGAGCGCCCCTTCCTTCAGCGGTACGGATATGGCGTTCAGATAGTCCGCCGCCGCCCGGGCGGAAGCGAGAAATATTTCGTCGCCGGTATAGGCGTGGAATACCGCCATCGCATATCCGATGCCGGAGGTGCCGATGACGAAATTGGGAAAGCTGTGCGGATAATCGGGAGGTTTAATCGCCCACGCTTTGCCTCCCCTTACGCTCGGGGTCTGATTCTTTACGATGGTTTTAGCGGCGGCAACGGCCAGCGAACGCCATTGCGCCTCATTCAGCGCAACCGCAATCCTTAGCAGCAGAAGGGCGATCCCCGAATCTCCCACGGCAAAGTAAGGCAGCCCGGTCCAGCTCACATCGCCGTCCTTCCGTTCGGCGGACAAGGCCAAATGCTCGGCGATTTCCCGCAAGGCAATCCGGCTGTCGGCATCTTGCGTTTCTTCATAATAAGCCAACAGCGCGACGGCGATGCTGCCCACTCCCGAATTGACATTTAACTCGTAACCTTTCGCGGTCAGGTTTGCTATTCGCAATTGACTCCGCCAGTGCCGGCCAACATAACGAAAGCCTTGCTGCGCAATCCGCAGATCGGCATCGTGCCGGGTGGATTTGTACCGCATCAAATAAAAATAGGCAAGACCCGCCGCTCCGTTCTCGAATCCGAGGTCGGGGTCCGTATCGACGGACGTGTCGATCCAGCAGCAGCCGTCGGAGCCGGACACGCGAAATCGCTCGATGTACCGGTGCGCTTGTTCAACCGCCGCAAGCAGGTCGGACGCTTCCGTCCGCTCGGCAGTCGCAAAGGATTTTCCAATGGCATGCGTATGGTCGCTCATCTGGCAGCACCTCAAATGTTGAATTCTATCGGTTCCAAAATTCTGCGCAAAAACTGCCGCGTTCGTTCTTCTTTAGGGCGAACCAACACTTCTTCCGGCGCGCCTTGCTCCACAATGACACCGCCGTCCATATAGATGACTTTGGATGCCACATCGCGGGCAAACGAGATTTCATGCGTGACGATGATCATCGTAATGCCTTCGCTGGCGATCTTCTTGATCAGCGCAAGCGTCTCGCCGATCAATTCCGGGTCCAAAGCCGATGTCGGCTCGTCGAACAGAATCACTTCCGGGTTCAGCGCCACCGCCCGGGCGATGCCGACGCGCTGCTGCTGTCCGCCCGAAAGCTGGGACGGATAATAGTCGTTCCGGTCGGACAAGCCCACTTTGGCCAGCGCGTTCCGGGCGATGGCCACCGCTTCCGCTTTCGGCATCTTTCTCCCGACGATCAAGCCCTCGGTCACGTTCTCCAGGGCGGTTTTATTGATGAACAGGTTGTGGTTCTGAAAAACGAAAGCCGTTTTTTTGCGAAGCGCCAGAATATCCCTTTTTTTCGCTTTGCCGAACGAGACGGTTTGATTGCCGATCGTCAGCGTCCCTTCTTCCGCGCTTTCCAGAAAACAGACGCATCTGAGCAGCGTCGTTTTGCCCGAGCCGCTGGCGCCGAGAATGACGACCACCTCGCCTTCATCGACATGAACGTCCACGCCGCTCAGGATCTTGTTTTTCCCGAACGATTTATGCAGATTGGCAATGCTGATCATGCGGCTTCACTCCTGTACTTTCCGATCTTCTTTTCCAACGCTTTGCCCAGAAACTCGATGCCGGCGCTCAGTCCCCAATACACGAGGGCGGCGGCCAAATACGCTTCAAAATAACTGAAATAGAGATTGGCGTATTTTAACGCGCCGTTCAGCACATCGACGACGCCGATCAGGATCACAAGGGACGTCGCCTTCATCAGCGCAATGACGATTCCCGTCAGGGAAGGCACAAACACAAGCATCATCTGCGGAAACACGATACGCCGGAAAGTCTGAAAAAAAGTTAATCCGACGGTATACCCAGCTTCGTATTGGCCTTTCTCGACCGACAATAACGAACCGCGTATATATTCGCTCATATGGGCAATCGCAGGCAAAGAAAGAGCGAAAATACCGACGTAAACGCGACTTACATCCCGCACGGTTACGGTCAAATGCAGGAATTTCGCAATGCTGGCAAAATGCGTGACAAACAGGATGCTCGCTACGACCAAAATCAGGTTGATCGGAATTGCCTTGAAAGCGACGACAAAAGCATCGGCCGCATGCGAGACGACCGGAATGCGGTAAGTCCGCAGGGCGGCGACAAAAATCCCGAACACGAGGCCGATCGCGACAACCGCCAGCGTCAGCAGCAGGGTTACGTGAATATAGGAGAGGGCGCTCTTGAAGGCGGCAATAATAAATTCCGGGTTAATATTCATGCCGGCCCCTCCGCCGGGTTCCTCCCATAGTTCATTTTCCGGATCAACAGGGAAATGCATTTCTCAAGCACGACGCTGGCAGCGACAAAAATGATCGCGGCGTCCGCATACCCTTCCAGCGAATGGTACGAGCTGTAGCTGATGACGGTGACCATGCCCATCATATCGATAATGCCAAGCAAATAGGCGAGCGCAGTTGCCGGCAGCAGCCCGACGACCATCGCGCCGAGCCCGGGCAGCAAAACCCGAAAGGCTTGCGGCAGTACAATCCGGCGAAAGGTCTGCAAGCTGGTCAGCCCGACCATGCTGCCGGCTTCCGTCTGGCCGCGGGGAACGGACAGAATGGCCGCACGGATATGTTCCGCCAGATAGGCGCTCTCGTTGATGCCGTAGGCCAGAAACACAAAGATCAGCTTGTTCCAGCCAGATACGAGGTTGCTGCCGAACAAGGCGTTCGAAAGCAGAGGAATGCCGTAATAAACGAGAAAGATTTGAATCAGAATCGGCGTCCCTCTGAAAAATGAAATATAAATACTGGCCAATTGATGCAGCGCGGGCAGTTTTTTAATCCGAATGACCGCAAGCACCGTTCCCATGACAAGCGCCAATGCGGTCGAAACCGCGACGATGTACAGCGAAATCGGAAACTTGGACAGGATTTTGGGAAAATAGTCGATCATTCGTTCCAAGGAGAAAAAATCGTCGTTCATAGCGGCTTGACCGTGACGTCGATGCCTAAAATCTCCAGGGACAGCTTGCTGAGCGTTCCGTCCGCCAGCAGCTTGTTGATTGCGGTATCCAGTTCCTGCTGCAAAGATTCGCTGCCATAGTTGTATAGCAGATAAGTGCCGTTTTTCTTGGCGGGATCGTAAAACAGATTGTCGCCGGTCACATCGAATGCATCTGGCCCATAGGCTTCGAGCGTCGCTTGGTCGTTCAGCTTCTCGCCGAACAGCCCGTCGACCGCTCCGCTTTTCAGAATGGCCAGCTGCTGCTCGAGCGTTCCGGAATCCCAGACGATTTCGATCGGATTGTCGGAATGCGTTTCGTTGAATTTTTCAGAGAGGCCGGCAACCGAAGTGCCGGGCGGTACTGCGATTTTCAAGCCCCCCAGATCCTCGTCGCTGTTGACGACAATGCCGGATCCCTTTTTGACCCTGAGTGTATAACCTGAATTCTCGTAATGACTGGCTTCGCCCAGAAGGTATTTTTGCGCGCGTTCTTCCGTCCAACTGGCATGGATGGACAGTATATCGTACGCTTTCGTATCCAGTCCGACGAAGGCGGCCTGGAAATCGGTGATCGGTTCGTATTTGAACACATACTGCGGCAAAATTTCGTCGATTTTGGTCAACACTTCATAATCGTAGCCCTGCCATTTGCCGTTCTCGTCCAGCACGCTGATTTTCGGAATGCCGTTGGCGAGAGCGATGACAAGCGTTCTGGGTTCGGCATTGTCGTTGTTCGCGCTTGCCGAGCCGGATGCGCCGGATTTGTTGCTGCTTGGAGACGAATTGCCGTTATTGCCGCAAGCGGCGACGGCAAGCGTCAGTGTCAGTGCGAGAGCAAGTCCTATTCTTCTTTTCATCATTCGGTTCCTCCACCTGTCGTTTGTCATTAAACTTAGTGTTCGAATAAATTTACTTGGTTTTAGAATACACCGATATTATTTTCGCATGAGCTCGTAGCGATTTGGGATTCTAGAAAGAATGATATTACCGTGAATAAATAAAGTCAATACCAAAATAAACAAAAACATTACCAAAGTAATGTATTACTGTTTCTCCGTTAAATGAATTATAATAAGGGCAAAGGAGTTGGGGGCAGCAGATGAGTGCGAGAGGCGCAACCAAAGAAGCCATATTGTCCACAAGCATCAGCTTGTTTAATCAATACGGCTTCGAGCAGGTCACGATCAATCAGATTTGCCAGGAAATCAATGTGACCAAAACCGCGTTCTACTACCATTTCAAATCCAAGGACGAGTTGATTTCCGAGGTTTTCTCGATTGACAATATCGTTTCCAACGACGATTTGTTGAACATCCTCACCGTGACCGATTTTGCCGATCAAGTCATGAAAACGATGGGGATTTATGTGAAGCATATGGTTCGGTTGGGAGTTGAAATGACAAAGGAAAATTACAGGGTTCATTTGCGCAATCAGATCCTTCCGCTGGATAAAAGCAAATCGCCGCTGCTGAGCGATATTATTCCGACGCTGATTCAACGGGCCAAAGATGAGGGGCAGATCCGCAATCCGGCAAGCGCCGAAGATTTGCTTGAATCGATGTGCAACCTTGCCAATGGAGTTATTTTGAAGTGGGCCGTCGAGGGCGGCAGCTTCGATGTGCTGGAAGAAACCCGCAAACGGTTTGAAATATTGCTGGTCGTGAACAGAGAATAAAGTCGTAAATGGAATGCCTGTGGAATGCCTGACGCGCCGCTCAAAGGGGCGCGTTTTTTTGTTGTTCTTATCGGCCGACGCAAAATTATATTTACCTTGGTATTTACTTATCTTTACCACGGTAATATAATATGGGCATTCGTTCATCCAGAAGGAGAGATATCGCATGGCAATCGATGAATCAAGGACAATTTTGGTCGTAGGCGGCACAGGCACCCAAGGCGGCCGTGTCGCACGGGAATTGTTGAAGCACGGCCATCGTGTGCGGGTTCTGACCCGCAGCCCGGAGTCGGCCGCGGCCAAAGCGATCGCAGCGCAAGGAGCGGAATTGATTCGCGGGGATATGGCCGATGCGGCGTCGCTGGAAGCGGCGATGGAAAATGTATCGGCGATTTTCTCGGTGCAATACGCCGACCCTTACGATCAGACGGTCGAGCCGCGCAACGCCGCGAACATGGTGCAGGCGGCAAGAAAAGCCGGCGTCGGGCAAGTCGTCCACACCTCCGTCGCCGGCAGCAATCTGTTCCCAAGGTGGGACAAATACCCGTATTTGACGCAAACCTGGGAGAACAAATATGCCATCGAAGAGCTCATCCGTCAGGGCGGCTTCCGATATTGGACGATTTTGCACCCCTGTTGGTTTATGGAAAACTTCTTGCCGCCTCTCGCGGCGTTTATGGCGCCGGAGCTGAATGGCGGAGTGTTGTTCGGCACACTTAAAGGAGATACCCCGTTAAAGCTGAATTCCGGGGAGGATACGGCCAGATTCGCCCGCGCGGCTTTCGAAGACCCGGCGAAGTTTCACGGCCAGGACATCAATATTGCCAGCGACGAGCTGTCCATGACGGAAATCGCGCAGACGCTAAGCCGCGCGCTGAACAAAAAAGTGATTTTCGAATCCGTAAGCGCCGAGGAAACCCGAAAGCGAGGCATGCTCGAGGGAACGGTTTATTTTATGGAATGGCTGGAGAGCGTGCCCGGTTACGGCTTCGATATTCAGGAAACCAAGCAATACGGGGTTGAACTGATTTCCTTCTCGGAGTGGGCGGAGGCGAGCAAGGAGCGGTTTGTTTCGTCCATAGGAGGATGATCGCATGACCCCCCTTCGCACGCTGCGGTTCTCGTCGATCGCCCTCCCGCCCGGCGGCCATTTCGCCGCATGGCGGCACCCTTCAGCGCAGCGGGACGCTGAGCTCAACCTGGCCACCCTAGCCGCCTATGCACGACGAATCGAAGACGCCGGGTTCACCGCCTTGTTCGTCGCCGACGACGCGGCGATGCGGGGCGAACAGTTCGATTCGCCCAACCGCTCGACGCAGGCGAACTCGTTCGAGCCGCTGACGCTCCTGTCGGCCCTCGCTGCACTCACCGGCCGAATCGGGCTCGTGGCCACGGCCGCTACGAGTTTCAACGAGCCGTTCCACGTAGCCCGTCGCCTCGCGAGTCTGGACCATATCTCCGGCGGGCGGGCCGGATGGAACGTCGACACGAGTGTCGTGCCGCGGAGAGCCGGCGGATTCCTCCGCGATGAGCACGATGCGCACGAGGACCGCTATGAGCGCGCCGAGGAGTTCGTGCGCATCGTGCGGGAGCTGTGGGACAGCTACGCCGACGACGCGATCGTCGCCGACAAGAGTTCCGGGCTGTACTTCAGGCCCGGAGGGCGGCGTGCGCTCGATCACGTGGGCAAGCACTTCCGGGTCGCAGGCCCCCTGAACGTGTCGCGGTCGCCGCAGGGGTATCCCGTCGTCTTCCAGGCCGCCGCGAGTGCCGCCGAGATCGCGCTCGCCGGCCGGCAAGCCGACGTCGTGCTCACCGCCGCCCGGTCGATCGACGACGCCCGTGCCTTCCGGGCACGGCTTGATGAAGCGCTCGTCGCCGCCGGCCGAGCGCCGGGAAGCGTCCAGGTGTGGCCGAGGCTTATTCCCATCGTCGCCTCGACCGAGGACGAGGCGGCAAGGCGGCGCGACGAGCTGCAGCATCTGCTTCGCGACGACACGCAGCGCCCGGTCGCACCGGACGACGCCGGCGGGCTATTCGTCGCGGGCACGCCCGAGCAGGTCGCCGGCCGGATCGGGGAGTGGTACGAGGCGGGCGCCGCCGACGGGTTCGCCGTGCGCTTTCCGCTGATTCCCGCCGACGCCGATCCCTTCCTCGACGAGGTGCTGCCGATCCTCGCTCGCCGCGGCGTATTCGCCCCGCCGGAGGGCGCGACGCTCCGCGACTCACTCGGCCTATCCCGACCGGAGAGGAGTGTCATATGAGCGTGAAGAAACAAGCGCGTCTTGTTGCAGCCACCCATTCGACCGGCTCGCACCTGCGCGGATGGCGGCATCCGAACAGCCCGGACCGACCGGCCACCGACGTGCAGGCGTTCATCGAGGTCGTACAGGAACTGGAACGCGGTCTCTTCGACGCGTTGTTCCTGGGCGAAACTACCGGGACGATGCCCGGCCCCGACGAAGCGCACCAGCACGACTCGATGGTGAACGATTCGCTCGATCCGACGCTGCTCCTTTCGGCGATTGCAGCGGCGACGAGACACATCGGTCTCATCACGACCGCGTCGACGAGCTTGACCCAACCCTACTCGCTCGCGCGGCTCCTGGCCTCCCTCGACCATCTCTCCGGCGGTCGAGCCGGCTGGAACGTCGTCACCTCGCGCTTCGAAACGGAGGCGCGCAACTTCGGAATCGCCCCCAGGCTGCTGCGCTCCCCGGTGCGTTACGACGTTGCCGCCGAGTTCGTCGACGTCGTCAAGCGCCTGTGGGACAGCGTCCCCGACCTGGAGCCGGGACAGGAGTTCAATCCCGAGAGGACCCGGCCGCTCGACCACCGCGGCGCGAACTTCCGGGTGACCGACTCACTCGGCATCGCCCGTCCGCCACAGGGGCACCCCGTCATCCTGCAAGCCGGGATGAGCGAGGAGGGACGGGAACTCACGGCGCGCGAGGCCGACCTGGTGCTCGCACCCGGCGGCGCCCGGCACGCGCGGGAGGTCCGCGAAGACATCCGCCGGCGCGCCGCGGCGAACGGGCGCGATCCCGACATGCTCGTCGTGCTCGCCGTGCTCCCCTCGGTGCTCGTGGCAGACACACGCGCCGAGGCCGAGGCGCTGCTTCGGGAGTTTACGGCTCTGCTGCATCCGGCGGAACGGCAGCAGCATGGCATCCTTGCCGGGACGGCCGACGACTTCGCCGACCTCATCGAGGACTGGCTCGACGGCGGCGCCGCCGACGGGTTCGCTGTGGGCTTCCCTTACCTGCAGGGACCGACGGCGGCTTTCACCCGCCTCGTGGTCCCTGAACTGCAGCGGCGAGGCCGTTTTCGTACCGCGTATACGGGCACAACGCTGCGTGAGAACCTCGGCCTGCCACGACCGTCCGCCCGTCGCGCTCCAGAGTAATCCCGCTCCGGCCGTAGGCAAGCGGGAACGGCATGCCAAGACTGAAACACTAGGACAAACAAATAAGAAAGGCCGCCTTCATTCTGATTCGAAGGTGGCCTTTTATGTCGAGCTGTTGTGATTACGATATTTTTAAGATAAGTGGGCACATCTGGACAACCAGAACAACTATCCTGATTTACATTTGGGAAGTCCTTCAAAACCAAAGTCGTATGTATATCTAATCGCCCAGTTATTCCAGGGTTTTAAGAAATCACATGCACCAACAATTGTTTGACGTCTAGAGTAAGTTTATAAAATAATAAACTAGCTACTCCTCTGTGAGCATCATTGCAAAATCCGCCACAAGCGGTACAATGTAAGGTACAATTTTGACTAAGTATGTTCATGATAACGTTTGACGAGAAACCTTGGCAGAATACCTTCTATATATTAATTTTAATAAACAAAGAGGGCGCTATTTGCCTTCTTTGTTTTTCTCGACGGTCTTCATTAATTTATTTATTTTGGAATTAATCGATACAAGATATCCAATTATTATAAGTATTGGAGTTAAAAACAATACGATTATTATATCGGTAGTCAAGTTTCACCTCCTAATTCTGATAGATATTTGTTACAGCCCTCTGTATTATCTCATAATACAGTTGTGCTTTCTTTTGTTTTATTTATTGGAAAACAAACCCTGATCGAATAATTGTTTGCCCAGAGACCGTCCAATCCGTTTGCTCTGATATAAGTTTTTTAATGCTGATTTTCGGAAACAAAATCATCAAGCAATTGATAAAATGCATCAAAAGCTGCATCATCGCTATTTGAATAAAAAGTGATGATTTCTGCCCAACTATGTGTAGTCTCCATCTTAAATCGCCCTTGAATGTATTGCTGGAACTGTGGGAGAAAAAAATAATTCTGCTCAATGTTCACTTCATTGTGATAAGCTACGTAACCATTCAAATAAGCCTGAAGTAAGAAGAGGGACGGTTTTCCAATATACATACCAGGTCTTTTTTTCACCTGCTGAACCTTATTGTATAGTATATCCGTATTTTCATCCCCCTTATTATTTGCCCTTTATTTCACAACCCCTTTGGTTACAGCCCTTACCAACAGCGGTTTGCAAACATGTTTCCTTCGACCTCACCACCTCAAATTTTCCATACCTTTACAGAGAAAAGAAAAGATCCTGGGGAAAAGCCCTTGATGGTTACGAATTTGCGATTTCTTCATTACTCTTTTTAATATCTTCAATCATTTTATCCATTCTCGCAACCTCAAAAGCATTACTTCTATTACCAGCTAAAAAATATAATTTTAACCAGTATGCATTATCCGCCAGATAAGATTCCACCGCTTTTCCAATGATTTCTTCAGTTAATTTCCGAACAATGATACTAGGTGGTGCAGCACTGATGAAATCCGTTTTTTCTTTATCCATTAGCCTGTAATAGTTATTTGGTGTAGTAACGACAAGAGAATAGGTTAGTCCATCGTCTAATGTAACAAAAACATCTACATTATCATTTTCTACGTCTTGGATTTTAGATAGGTCAGTAGGAAAATCAATTTTTAATATTTTCAAGACTAATTCCTCCAGCAGATTATTTTTCATATATCGCCTTAAATAGCAATAACTATTGAAGACAATCGTGCAGGCAGTAAGAGACAAAGCAATTAAACTTATTATTCCCATTGAAGGAATGAAGAAATCCCGAATATATGGTTCTATTCGCTTGAGGATTCTTTTTCATAAACTTCATCTAAAGTTTTATAGGTCCTAAATATTACATCATCAAATTCCCCTGCTTTTATCGTACCTTCCCAAATCTCTTCTGAGGCTAGGTTATTCACAACAAAACGCGCCTCATTTTTTTGTTTCCACCATAAATATTTTCCAATTATCAAAAATATCGATAGGAGGACAAACATTGAATTGTGCCCAGGTTTCCTCAATAGCAATGCTATCATACTTACTGGAGTCACCATATAAAGCCTCATTTAGACGATTGAAGAACTCTTTATAATCTAACATAAATAAGTTTTTGTTCGAACGATTCCCTTGATCTCTAACTAAATCTTCTATTAAGAATAATACATCACGCAACGAAGCTCCAGATTCATAATCCCCAATACGAGCGCCATTAATCCAATAGCAAAACCTACCGAACATCCAAGCGCCGCCATAATTATTATTGAGTTCAAATTCCGTAGCAAAACTTTCTGGATTGCCTATTAGCATAAGTTCCCCCTTATCTTATTCCTAACTGCTCTCGGATATCTTTTGTCAATTTATCTTTCTTGATCTCTCCTGCAAAATGAACGCTACCCGCATTATCACTAAAAAATTGATAGATTTTCCCGCTATCATTGACTCCATACCATGTTCCCATACCGCCACGAACAGATTTATTATAAACATCTAATGCATCCAAGGGCTCTGGTGTCTTATTAGGATTATAATACGGACTTCTTCTATCATGAGCAGGATTTGCTTTATACGGAAGTCGGATTCTTTCTAAGATACTCTATCTTATCCTCTTGAGACATCATTATATTGTTATAGAAGCTATTTGCCTGAAACTGTGAAAATTCCAGTATAAAATTGTTTGCTGTAGCTAGTTCTTCCAACCACTGCGGAGTTTCGTAGAAGTAATCGTTTTTAGTTTCAGGGATACCATGTTTCATTACTATTGCTTCGAGTAAATGTCCCGTCGGATCTTTTGTATCTAAATGGATTATTATACACGTATGTTCGTAATAATCCGTTAAAGTATGTTGATCCATCGGGTCTCAATCCAGCAGCAGCTTGTTTAATTCCTCCAATAGGTGCAGCTTGTGCAGCCGCAGCAACGGCTGTTGCTGAAGGCGAATTATTTATTCTTGGAGTAATAGGTATTGAGTTATGGAGAGATTCCCAATCTGAAGAATTCGATACAATTCAGGATGGGCAGAAAGTTATTCAGCAATCAGCGGTAAATCAAGGATATACCGTACTACAACAGTCTTGGTTTCAAAGTGGTTCAGGGGTTTATCAACAAAATAAAATTCGCATTATGCCGAAAGAGCAATTGGATTTAGCTCCCGCGAGCGTATAGGGTATCATCCTGGGTTCAGGAGTAATCCTATTTGATGTTGGTGAGTTTAAGCATAGAATTGAACATTTAAATTCTAATGGGAGTAGCTGACGTGAGAAACACAGCTAAAGTTATTGCCGACGCCAAAGGTCTCGTTAAAAGTTCAGGTTTAACAAAACTCAATAACCGAGATGTTTACCTTGATACAGCAACCGGAAATCTTTATGCTGTGGATACTCAGCATGGCAAATTTGAACTTACTAATAGTAAAGGAAAACATCAGGAGAAGTGAATTTCAACTTTAAACCAACGAAACCGGCAGACCCTTCTGGAAGACACAATTTAAATGTCAGATGACGATGGGGTGTGAAGTTTGAGAGAAGTTGTAGTACAGACCGTTAAACGTTATTACGAAATTGGAGACAAATCGAGTTATGTGAAAAACTGTGAAAGCATATGGGAGATGCCTACTAAAATACTAGATTTCTGCAAGATAAGAGGGGTTGAAGTTCAGCAACTTCTGCAAAACAAGAATCAAGTATGGCCGAGTGCAAAATGGCTATTTACAGTTCCGCACTCTCAATGGACAAACGAAATCGAAGTTATTTTTAGTAGTAACTTTATGGTTTCAAAACTTGCCCCAGTGTATTATATTCAACATGAATTCTCGTTGCCCAATTTGGAGCGCGAGTCTTTAAGCCCCGTTCTTGATGGCTACGGTACACAGGCATATACATTTATACAACAGGACTTAGAGGACATGATCTCCGCTCAGTTGGGTAATATGGGGTATGAAAAAATAAGTTACGCAGAGCTGCATGAAGTTGTATGCGCCTTGGAATTTCCTAAAGGAGTATCTGTCTTCGGACCACAAGTTTCAGTAGAATACGCATTGTTTCACGATTTACTGGACCATTGTTGATTATTTTGTTTTGAAGCATTAAGACCTGCTATACGCTTGGGCTATGGCGCGGCTGTCGCCAGGTCAGTAAAATCTAACCCAAGCCTTGCGGCAGCATAAAGAACCTGACCCTAACCGGATGACCCGAGCAAACGGCTTGCCCACTTGTTGATTCTCCCGCAGGAGTGGCTTGCAGCCTTTCAATTTCGTTGGATAGAATCTCTGTCTCCAACGTTTAGAAAGGCTGTAAGCCGCCCTGCGGCTCATGAATCAACAGCGGGCAAGCCGTTTGTTTCATCAGGTTTGGGCTATGTCGCAAGTTTGAGGCTTAAGTTTGTATTTGGGATCCAAAGTCCTTTAACTTATGGGTGTAATGCTTTTTGTTATCAAAAGCCACATATTCTATTCCTTCACAGTAGGAGAGATCGCCATCGATTACATTGGTCTTAGAGAATACAAGAAACTTCAACTTGGGTAGATTTTTCACGAAACTCAAGTTTGGAATCGAACCACTATCAATTAATGAAAGTTTCTCTAAATTTTTTAGCCGATGTAAAAAATCAAAATCAATTTTTTTACATGATTCAATTCGGAGCACCTTTAGCGTGTCCACTAACTCGGCTAGTTGACTGAGGTCTTCAAGCTTGCTCATGTAATTTAATTCGACTTGTTCCAAACCATTCATTCGATTACAACCATCTAATGATACAAGTGAACTTTGAGTTATTGCTATTGAACTTAAATTTGTAAGGTCTGACAATTCTATAAGATTATTTTTCTTATACTTCCATATACGTAGTTCTTTTAGCTGTGTACACTTCTCCAAATTCAGTACGTGTTTATTCATCTCGATAGCCATTTCTTCCACAGACTTCATACGTATGAGATCAATTGGCCCTGTGATATCGCCTAGCAATAGTAATTTAATACTTTCGTTTGATCTGTATAAACCATCAAAATTTGATATCGCTGCTCCAATATTTATAGTTTCAATGTTCTGTAGTCTTTCTAGACAATCAACATTATCCAGATGATAGTATCCGGAATTAAAATAAATCGATCTTATATCATTCTGGTTGATGTATTTGACATAATCGTCAATTCTTTGATCTTCAATTATAATGACATTCCTATTAAGAGGACCTAAAGCAAATTTGAATCCATCCCGGTCATTATTCAAGGTCATCTTCTCCTTTGTTTTTCTTGTTCATACAGATATCTCGCTCCAAGGCTATTAATCCTGTTGTAATTTTGACTAATACGTGGGCCACCAGAATCACGAATACGAATAGCTTCCTCAATATATGCCGCTCTTCAGTCGACGGCAGGTGTAAATGCTTTACTTACTACAGGATCACTGTTAACACTTGACCGATATCTTGCAGACTCGTTCATACGACTGATTGGTCCAACTCCATGATAAACTGTTCCACTTTGAAAAGTAATCGTGTATGTGCCAACCTGGCAGTTATGGAGTTGTCAAAAAAAGTGCAGTTTGAAAACACCCATTTTGTTAAAAATACATTTATCGCCGCATCAAGTAGTAATGATGAAGAAATACTATCATTACTATCCAGATGGGGATGTCTGTATTCTCATTGTCGTTGTCTGCTAGACAACTAGCGACACAATCATCAAGTATATCTCAAAGTGCAGTGGTTATTTTCAATTACAAAAAGAAGGAGTAGATATAGGATATATGGTAGTAGACACAAAGATCACTAAAATAACAATTGATTACTCAACAAGTAATGGTTATAGATATAAAACCGTTGAAATAAATACGGGGCTGATTCTGTCCGGCATTTCTGATGGTGCGATTACAATCACTAACATGAGTAAATGACATTTAGGAGGTTTAATTTGTTTAAGCAGAAGGCATTATATTATTTGGTTTTCTATTTTTTTGGTTATGTAATGTCTTTGATAAATACGGGGATACCTAATTATGTATATTTAATTCCGGTCAAAGTGGTTGCACTAGCATTCACATTAATCGCAGGTAATGCGAGTTTCTATGTTATTGTTCAGAGACGCACAATTGCTGAGGCTGGTGTTCGTACAATTAAGTATTGTTTCATCGCTGTTGTATTGCTATTCTTCTTTGCGTTAATCAAATCAATAATGATAGGGTTTGGAATCGATATAACCCCCCTCATTGGGATGTAGCGTTTTGGCCAGAGACATGCCCATAAGTTGATTCCTCCGCAGGAGCAGCTTGCAGCCTTCCACTTTCCGTTGGACAGGGTTTCCTGTCTTCAACGTTTAGCAAGGCTGTGAGCCACCCTACGGCTCGTGAATCAACAGCGGGCAAGCCGTTTGTTTCCATCTGGTTGGCTATCGCGCGGCTGTCGCCGGGCAACAGAACCTAATCCCTAGCCTCGCGGCAGCATAAAGAACCTGACCCTAACCTGATGACCAGAGCAAACGGCTTGCCCACAAGTTGATTCCTCCGCAGGAGTGGCTTGTAGCCTTTCATTTTCGTTGGACAGAGTTTCTGTCTCTAACGTCTAGAAAGGCTGTAAGCCGCCCTGCGGCTTATGAATCAACAGCGGGCAAGCCGTTTGTTTCATCCGGTTCGGGTTTATTAAATTTCAAATATTGTTTTTCCGCTATGCCGATTGATATATTTATACTGCCCATCCTGCAGAACAAGTACCACACTACTGTCCAAGTAGTAAGACTGAATATCTACATAATCGTATTGTTGCATAGGGGCGACAAGGTCACCCTTCTTATCGATAAAACCAGACTTATCACCAATCGAGACAAGGGCAGTTCCGTTTATGAACGGAAGAGCTTCATCATATGTTCCCTCTATAACGAGATGGCCTTGGGAATCAATGTATCCCATCTTCCCGTTATTGACGATTACAGTCGTTAGGCCTTCGGAAAAAGAATCGGGGTTGGATAGACTAAACGCTATAATCAATTGTCCGCTTGTATCGATAAAGCCTGACTTCAGACTATCGATGTCCCTTACTGCTGCCATCCCTTCCGAGAAGGAATCAGGAATCATATAACCTGGCAGTTCAATAGTTGTAGTTCCAGAGGAATCAATAAAAGAATAGCCGCCATGATCAGACTTCACCCATGCAAGTCCATTACTAAACGTCCCAGATTCTACATACTGAGGTGAAATAACCATGTCGCCGGAAAGATTGATGTACCCGAATCGCTCTTCATGCTGAATTTTAATCAACTCTTCGTGTGAAGCTGCCTGTTCAATCGGTTCGTCTATCTCGAAGTCTCCTGCAATTGTTTTAATTTGGAAGCCGCTTTGATCAATTAAAAAATATCCTTCGGAGTTCTTAACGATAGATTGTCCTTTAACAAACGGACCAACAAAGCGGTACTCTGGAATAACGACTACAGAACCTTCCTCGTTAATAATTCCCCAGAAATCAGAGATTCGAACGCCAGCAAGGCCTTCGCTAAATGCATCCGCATCATCATAAAGGGGTTGGATTTTTATGTTACCTTCTTGATCAAAGTAGCCCCATTTCCCATCCCGTTCAAACGGAATTAGTGTGCGTTTGAGACCGATAGGATAAATACTCTTTAAGTAATTCTCCTGTACTGTTTTCACTTTGTCACCGCCTTTAATCTGTATGTCACCAAGAAAATGCTTCTTTAAATAGGGCTCGTACTACAGCTCCTGCACCCTGAGCAACTCTACCTGCAACACTAAACGCGCCTATGACTCCCGCCTGAGCTAGTCCAGCATTTCTGCTTCTTTCTGCATACTCATTATTTGCATAACTTCTAGCCTCGATAACACTCATATTCGTTGTCTTTCCATCTTGCTTTAGATTCAAGGAGTAGTTGACAACTCCCGGTGAAGTAAAGTAAACGGACATGAACAAGTTCCCATACAGGTGAAAATCTTTAACGGGGTCCAGTTCCTTACCTCTAATATAGTTTCCTTCTTCGGTATAAGCTTTTAATTGTTCTTCCGCACTGGTTCCGAAGGGTTTAACCTCCCAAATCTGATCTTTCCACATAATATCGATTTCTCGGCCGCTCTTTAATGGTACTTCAAGTGCGGGCATCAGTACCCGTCCTCCCGCAAAAGCCTTATAAACTTGTTTTGCAGCAATAATTTGAGCAATGTCATGGAAGACGGTCACATTCTGTATCCCTTTTGAGGATTCTAATCCATTGGCAATAAGAACCATTGGCGCAAGATTACCATTAGCAATTCGGCCTAAGTTGTATCTATTAGAGATACTCTGTAGTGCTTTTACTTGCATATGCCCACTTGGGTCCACATGCGTTAAAGGATTGTTGCTCACATAAGTATAAAGGTTCAAACTCAGCGGATTATTAATGCTGCCCTCATAGCTATCCTCATTAATAAATCGCCCCATGCTTGGGTCATACCATCTGGCTCGCAGATATCGCAGATCGTTCGTTTAATCCCATAATTCTCCGCTGTACCTGAAAGGGTTGGGGACGGTTTCTTGCGCTGTTACCGGATTTCCCCACAGATCATAAGTATATTGGTTAAGGACATTTCCAGCTTCATCCGCCAACCCAACTACGTCACCGTGCCCATTATAATGGTAATACGCCTTAGACCTGTTCGCAGAACAAGCGCGATCAACTCTGTAACGTCAGATTGATTTCGTTCATTATGTTGGTATGCCATCACGATACCGAATGGATGGGGCATCTTGGTGTGCATGCCTTCGGCATCGTATTCATAATGCGTAGTAGCGAAAGATTTAGCGTCAGCAGACTCCGCCAGAAACAGGTAATACCTCCCTCGATCACATTACACTTAATAGTAACAAGAAAGCCAAATGGGCTCTTTTGAGAACAACCCCAAGGCTCTTGTAAAATTTATTTTTCTTGTTTATAAACTACAATACATTTCCATGAGGGATGTTCTTCGTTAAATTTGCTTAATAGACTAGTCAAAATTTGCGAGTCTTCGGGTAGAACGGTTTGTAGTTTATCCCATCCTTCAAAACTAATAGTCTTCGGCAATTCAACTAATCCCGTAATTGCATCCCAAAACGCGTCCCAGCTCATTCCGTAGAAGTCCGGAAATTCAAGTTCTTTCTTCAGTAGAGAGTGAAGCTCCTGTGAATCATGAATACTACCAACGTTTAAAGACACTGTTGCTTTTCTTAAATCATCTTTATATGAGGTCACTTGTTTACCATACCTTTCCATGTAAGTTCCGATAAAGAAAAAATGTTTCATAGTGGTCCATTGTAATGTACGTTGTCCATCGTTCGTTTGCTTCTAGACATGTTATTACTAACGGTTACCATCTCTAATTCCGGAGAATTCCTTTGCAAGAATGAGCGCATGTAGAATGCCTTCATTTTTCGCTAGGTTTCAAATGTTACTCCTCACACAGCTCTGGTGTACGGCTTCAACTCCTCCGGTATTTTCGTCTTCGCCCAGGCTATGAGCGTGGCTGGAGAGCATTTCACGCGATAACGCTCGACGTGCAACGGACGGATGGAACGGTAGCCTCGACGCACCTAACAAGCTTCTCGCGGAGCGGAATACCGACGAGATACTTTAGCGGCAAAAAGAAAACCACATAAAGTTGTTACACTCGCATGTGGCATTCACAAAGCTCATTTAAGTAGACCTGCGTGAGAGTTTCCTGTTAATCAGCATTTTCAGAGAAGAATTCATCTAGCAATTTATAAAAATTATCAAATGCATTTTCTTCGCTGCTGGAGTAGAAAGAAATCAGAGATACCCAATTATGTGTCGTACTGATATTATAGCGTTCCTGAACAAATTCCTGAAATTTTGGAAGAAAAAAATAATCAGGTTTATCGCTAATTTCATTGTGATATTCTATATAGCCATCTAGATACGCTTTAAGCAGGTGCAAAGATCTTTTTCCAAGATGTATAATCGGATTTTGTCGTATTTGTTGAATTTGGTTATATACTTTGTCCACTCTGAATCACTCCATTTGCGAGGCTTTCCGACGCTATTCGCGCCAACGTTGAATGACTCAACTTAATCCGTTATTTAATTGTTGCTATCTTAATTATAGACGATGGGCCGTTGTCAATAGGTTACAGAAAACCTTTTTCAAATCAGAATAACGTTATGTTTTTCACTTCTGGTTCCGACCATATCTTTTCTGCAGCGTTCCATTTCCCAAAGAACTCTCGCTTTCTTAGAATGCTTTGATATATAGGTTCCAAGAAAGAAATGATTGCACCTAAGACGAACTCAAATTCAAGGACTTCATTGATTCCGATTCGTTTCAGAAAAGCATTCCATTGTCTAGCTCGACTATCATCATGAGCAATCATTCACGATTGGCTTGGCAAGGAAATCAACGTCTTTTGTAGAGCGAGTCAAATGCTTTTCCTGATTCTCTGGCAATATTCTTTAATCGTTCAGCGACAGAAACAGAGATGTTTTTAATTTCACTCATTAGACAAGTACCTCCAAATACTTCTGTAGTACCGTCCTGATCCTTAATTGGTCTGCATAGGCAACTAGCTTTGTTATATTTTTCTCTGGTGAGCGAAGGTAATTTCTCAGTCCTTCTTTCATGAGATCAATACCAAGCTTCTCACGATACCTGACAATGTCACAAATCGTTTTCTCTCGGTCATATATTCTGACAAATGTTCCTTGTACACGGACCTCACTTACCCCAAGTTTATATTGTGTATCCGCCAAATAAACCACTTTGATGGGGGGATAGTCAGGCAGCTTAGGCTTCTTGCTGCCGCGATGAATAGCAATTTGGTATTCCCAAGGGTTATAGGTTGTCAATTCATAATAGGAGAGAGCGGACAGAAGGCAGATGACCCCTTTGGGAACCAATTTACTGACTTCAACAATTTCGTCTGCTGTTCCATTAATAAACTCAACATGTCGATAGAGACCCTGCTTTACTCGAACGATTTCGCCTTGTGACTCTAACTTTTTTATATAGTATGGGGTAATCCCAGCGTTTAAAAAATCTCGTGTTCGGACAATTCCATTCTGACTTTGGAATATCAATTCCACTTTTGATTTGATCTCATTATCCACGTTTTCACCACCATTACTTCAATTTCTGTATTCACCCAAATGCCTTAGTTACTTATTCGTTGGTACCCTCACTATTCCTGCATTATTCACAAAAAGTTCTGCACTTAGACATAACTGCAGAATATGACCACTATCAAGTTTTGAAAATATCTCATTCGATGTACCATTCATCATTACGTTAAGCATTAAAGAGAGGGTACTCCGATGGCGTGAATTATTGATTTGTTGCAATCAGAAATAGCCAGAGGGATCAAACGAGGAGACAATGAGTGGCAATAAAGAAAAAATACGAGTTGAGCTAAAAGAATATACGGAAGAAGTATTCCGAAAGTACGAACAGCGAATTAATTATCACTTATCACAATGTGGTGTCAAAAAAAAAATAAAATCAAGGCTTCCCGCCATTCTCATTTGGGTGTGTTTCAAAATATATCGCATTCGAGATATAGTTTCGGACCGCTTTCTCACGGATAAACGACTGCTGTGCAATGTCGCGGGTTGTCTTGTCCTGTACCAGCAGTTCGGTAAACTGCGCGTTCCCGATTGGTGAGTAGGAAATACGCTTCGCAAGGCGTTACTTCCCCCGCGAAGCGCACTTCATTGCTCAATAACGATTAAGGCTGAATGTCCAGCAGACGAAGGATGACGGTTACCGCTTCGGCTCGGGTGGCGGCGCCGGCGGGCTTGAATTCGCCCTGGCTGCCGACGACGAGGCCGAGCTGCAGCGCCTTGGCTACCGACGCTTTCGACCAGGCCGGAATCGCCGCTTCATCCTTGAAGCCGGGCAGCTCCGGCTGCGACGCATTCGTCTCCGCAGGATAGGCCCGCATCAGCATCGTGACCATCTCCGCCCGATTGATGAGCTGGTTCGGACGAAGCGTGCCGTCCGCATAGCCGGACAGAATGCCGGCGGAAGACGCCGCGGCCAGGCTCGCCTCCGCCCATTGCGGAATGGCGGAGCGATCCTTGAAGCCGGACAGGTCGAGCGAGCCGTCAAGGGCGAGCGCGCGAACGAGCATCGCCGAGAATTGGGCGCGCGTAATCGCCGTGTCGGGCTTCATGCTGCCGTCGGGATAACCGGTCAGTATCCCTCGCTCCGCCGCACGTGAAATCGCGCTCGCCGCCCAGTGATTGCGCACGTCCGGCCATGCCGTCGGCCCGGTCGGTCCGGCCGGCTGCGGATCGGCGGAAGTTTCGCCGGCGACAAGGTAGACCGCGAACGTGCCGATCTCGTTCGTCACGGCCGTAATGACTCCGTTCTCGGCGTATCCGCCGATTTCCAGCCACCGGCGGCCGGCTTCGTCCCACCGGAACACGGAAGCTCTCCCGTTGCCCGCTTTGCCGGCTTCGAAGGCGAAGGACAGCGTCAGCGGCTTGCTCAGCTTGTGCGCGCGCTCCATGTCGATGACATAGACGTCGCTCAGCCGTTCGAACGGAGCCGGGTTGGCCACCCGCTCCAGCTTGCGCAGCGTCAGCCGGATTCCGGCTTCCTCCTGCGGAATAGCGACGGTTAGCTCATCGCCCAGCTTGACCGTTTCCGCAGCGGACGGCGCGCCGCCGATCGGCCCTCCTCCGCCCCCTCCGCCACCGGAGCCGCCGGAAGCCTGCTGCCGGTTCACGGCAATCGTGTACGTCCGGTTGTCCGCCGTCCCGGCCGTACCGGTCTCGAGCCAAATGATGTTCGTCCCCGGCCGCAAGGAGATCGGCGTTCCGGCCCGACCGCTGGCTACGGTCTGATCCGCCCCTTCGGGCGTGCGGATTCGAATCGTCTTGCCGGCTTCCAGTGCGTAAGGGGTCACGACAATGTCGGATGTTCCGCCCGGCACGTTCACCTCATATTGCAGCCGTTGCGGAGCAAAGGCAGGAGACAGAGTGCCGGCCGACAGCCGAATGTCGCTCAAGCCCGACGCCGTGACGACAGACAGCGTGTACGTTCGGCTCGCCGATCCGTCCTCGGAAGTGACCGAGAGAACGAGGCTCGATCCGTTGCCCAGCACCAGCGGCCGGCTCGGCTCCCCGCTCTTCACGGTTTGCGGCTCGCCGTCGTCTACGCGTACGGCAATCGCGGCGTGAGCGTCGGCAGCTACAGGCGTAACGCGAATGCCGGATGCCCCTGCAGGTACAATGGCGTCATACCCATATCGGCCGGCCGTGAGGGCCGGGGACACGACTCCGGAAGACAGCGTCAGTCCGGTCAGCTCCGCCGACGTCCCCGGGTTGCGAACGGTCACGGCCGCATGCGCCGCATCCCCGTTGGCATTAACCGCCGTAATCGCAGCCGTGCCTGGACCGATCGCCGTTACGTAACCGGTCGCATCGACCCGGGCGACAAGCTCATTGTCGGAAGACCATACGACCGTCTTGTCGATCGCGTTCAGCGGCTTCACCGTTGCGGCCAACTGCGTTCCGCCGCCCAGCGGAAGATCCAGCTCGGAGCGGTCCAGCGCGATGCCCGACGCCGGCAGCGCATAGACGATGCGCAAGTACGGTCGCAAGGACGGATCGGTGTAGTCCTTTGTATGGAACTTCTTCGTGCCGGTCATGGTCGAATCGCTCGCATCCGGATACGTCAGCGGCTTCAGCACGACGCCGTAGTTGATTTCCGGAGCGTCGACCCAGCTCTGGACGATGTCCGGAATGTCGAAAGCGTACCATTGCGGATAAGCGTCAATGCGGACTTGAGCGACGGGCTCCGGCGCGAACGGATTCGTGCCGTTCGTAATATAGTTCTCCCATGTCGTTTCTCCCGGTTCCGCAGGCGATCCGTCGTTGGAATCGCCGCTGCCGCCCCTTCCTTCCGCCCATGGCGCATTCGCCTTGTGAACGAACAGGTCCCGGGCGCGGTTGGCACTGCGCTGCGCGTAATGATGCAGATTCAGGCTCGCTTCGCTGACGATCGCCCCTTCGGGAAGCGGCAGCTGATCGAAGCGGACCATTCCGTACTTCCGGTCGCTCACGTTCTGATTATAATAGCCGACCTCGAAGCCGTGCTGGGCTCCCAGATTGTATTGATAATATTTCGTTCCCGAGCCGCCGGTTCCTTCGGAAAGCTGGGTATCGGCGGTTCCCGTGTAGCCGTCCACGCCTTCCTGGTAAGCGACGGCGGCTTTCGGCACGGTAATTTGATAGGTTTTGACGCGTGCGCCGTTGTTGGCGGTCACCGTAATGACGATGACATTATCGCCGATTTCCAGCGGAAGCGGCTCGCTCGGCTGTCCGTTGGCGACCGGAATCGCCGGCCCGCCGTTAATGGCCACCGCAATTGCCGCCTCGTCGTCTTCCGCATACGGCGTCACCGCCAGATGGTTATACACTTCCGGAACGTTCGCCGCATACGCCGCCGTCTCCGGGAAGAACGCTTCCGTCAAGCCTCCGGCGCTCAGCTGCACATCTCGCAAAAAGGCGGTCGCCTGCGAACGGGTAACGATGACTTCTGCCGATGCCGTATGCTGGCCGTCGGCCGTCTTGGCCGTAATGACGGCGGTTCCTTGCCCGACGGCCGTCACCAGGCCGGTGCGATCCACGCGCGCTACCGTCTCATCGCTCGACTGCCAGGTTACGCTGCGATTCAGTCCGTTATCCGGCACGATGACGGCGGTCAATCGGAACTGCTCGCCCGCTTCCAGCGACAGCTCCGACGGGGTCAACGCAATGCCCGAGACGGGAATCGTATACGTGACCTCCAGCTTGGGCCGCCAGCCCGATACGGCGTTATCCGAAGAAGCGAAGGACATCGCCATGTCGCCGCTGTCCAGCAGCAAACCGAAGTTGGAGGCCGGATTGTCCTGCCATCCTTTGACCAATGCGCCGATCTCCAGCTCCTTCCAGCCGTACAGCTGCTTGTCCACGACGGCCGTAGCCGACGGCGCGCTGCGATAACCCGGTTGGTTCGCCCAGGTCGTCCACCGCTGTCCGTCCGGAACCGGGCTGCCGTTATTGCCGGTTCCGCCGCCTTCCGTCCATTCTTCCGCAATGGCGTGCGCGGCAATCGTCTGAACCGGAGACTCGCCCGAAGGGCCTGCCTCTACCAAATACAGCCCCAGCTTGGCGGAAGTCACCTTGGCTTCGGCCGGCAAAGAAGAGAGGTCGAACTTCAGCAGGCCGTAGCGGTGATCCTGACTGACCGGGAGCGCGGGCCTGGCCGCGCTTCCGTCGGACAGCTGAATTTCTGCCAGCTGCAGCAGCGATTCGCCGCGATTGGCGGTAATGTTGAGGCGATACCGGGAGTAGGCCGTATCGTTCGTGAAATTGCGGTACACCTTGGTCTGAAAACGTTCCGTAAACGTCTGCTCCGTCTTCCTGTCCAGCTCCGTCCAGTCCGTGCCGTTCAGCGAGCCTTCCAGGGTCCAGTCCTGCGGGTCCCGTCCGGGAGTATCGTTGGCCGACGACAGCGCGTATCCGCGCACGACGACAGGCTCGGTCATTTCGAAGGTGACGACGGACTGATTTTGCATCGTCAGCCATTTGGAGGACAGCGAGAAATCGTTCAGGTTGTCTTTGCCTTCGTTCTCGGGGCTGGAGCCGACAACAGAGATCGCAGCCACTTTGGCGTGAAGATTGCCGTCAATGACGGGCAGCACCGGCTGCTGCGGGCCGACTTTGATTTGGGCGTTTTTGCCGAAGTTGCTCGTATTGCCGTTGTTCTCCGGCAGCTCGACAATGTGCGTATCCGCCGCCCCCGCGTATCCGTTAAGTCCTTGCTGCAGCATGACGGTCTGGGTTACGCCCGTCGAAGGACCGTTTCCCCGTTCCTTCAAATACTGAAGCAGAAGCTCCGTCGTATCGGTCTGGATCATATCGATTCCCCGGTCCAGCAGCCACGGGAAGCCTGCGGTCGGATCGGACAGAAATGCGTAATCGCCATGTCTGCCCACCAGCCCGGGAACGGAAAAGATCGTATTGACCCACACTCTCGCGCCCCGATCGTGCATCTCCCGAATCAAAGCGGGGTCTACGATCGGCGCATTGTCGTCGTTAAAGCTTATTTCGAAGGCGTGCACCGTAAACGGCGTCGTCTCCGGATTCAAGAAGTCGTGCACGACAGCCGGATCGGAGGCCAGCTGCATGAAGAGCGGCTGAACGGCGGAGTCCTTGAATTGGGCCATCCAGCTTGCGGTCGAAGCTTTGCCCGCGCTTGTCTTGTACAGCGCGTGATCCGTCGTGTCAGTGCGGATTAGAATGTCCCACATCGTATCCCAGTCGGCGTTTTTGATGTCCAGATTGACCATAATATGGCCTCTGGCCAATGCCATCGCCTCCTCCAGCGTCGGGATCGTTTCGCAAGGATTGCTGATCGATCCGTCGCTGTTTTTAAGACATAACGACTTGATCTGCGCCAGCGTCAGACTGCTGACATTGCCGCTGCCGTTCGTCGTCCGGTTGACGCTGTCGTCGTGCATCAGCACCGGCACGCCGTCGCTTGTCGTACGAATGTCCAGTTCCACCATATCGACGCCTTCGTCGATCGATTCGCGAATCGAGTTCAGCCCGTTCTCGGGCATTCCGTTCAGCCAGTTGCCCCGGTGAGCGACGACCAGCGTGCGTCCGTTCGGATCGAGAAACTCGCGAATGATGTCGTCGCCCGCTCCTCCGGTCTCCCGGTGCTTCACCGTAATGACGTATTGTCCGGCGGCTTCGGGACCGGACGCTCCCGCCGGCCGGACGGTGATCCGAATGCGCGTCGTGCCCTGCTGAAGCCGGACCGGCAAGCCGGGGCTGCCGCTGACGACCGTCTGCTCGTCTCCCGTCTCGTCCGCGATCGTAATGACGGAGTCCGCTGCGAACGCCGTCGGCGTTACGCTCACCTGCCGGGCATTCAGCGGAACCTGCAGCTCGTATTCGTGCACGCCGGGCAGAAAGGCCGGCGCCAGCTCCGCGCCCTTGACGCTCAGATCCGCCAGCGTGCCCTCCGTATCCAGCGCCGCTACGGTCACCGGCACGGAAGCGGTGAAGCTGCCGCTGCCGCCGAAGGCGTCGATCCGAATCTCGGTCGTCCCTTCGCCGACGGGCGTGACGACGCCGGCGGCGCTCACCGTCGCCACCGTCTCGTCGGCGGACGACCATACCGGCGCTCCCGTCAGCTCCGCGTTCAGCGGCCGGACGAAGACGGCATCCGCCAGCGAGACCGGCAATTGACCTACGGTCAGAGACAGCGGCTCGCTGTCCAGCCGAATGCCGGTGAGCGGCAGCTTGTAGTTCAGCGCCAGCTTGGGCCGAATGGCCGAATCGGCATGCTGGGCGGATGCGAAATCTTTCGTCGACGGAACTGTCTCCTCATCGCTCGCACTGTCCGTTTCTTTGAGAATGACGCCATAGTTGGCGGTCGTTCCGCTGACCCACCGTTGGGCCAAGCCGGTCAAATCCCACGCATACCATTGATTCAGCGTCGTTCCGACCAGCTTGGAATCCAGCGCTATCGCTTCATCGAAGCCGGGCCTCGTGTTCCAGATGACGCCGGGCGCGCCGACCGTGCCGTCGAACCCGGTTCCGGTTCCTTCATCCCAGGCGCCGGTCAGCTCGTGCAGGTGCAGCACCTTGTCATAACGGCCGGCGCTGCGCGCTCGCGTGCCGACCAGGTTGAGCTCCAGCCGGGCTTCCGTCAAGACGGCGTCGGACGGAATCGACGACAGGTCGAATTGGAACAGTCCGAACTTCCGATCCGCCGCCAGCGGATCGAAGTAACCGACTTCGACCGCCTCGTGCGCCCCGGTGTTTTTATCCCGGTGCGTGCCTTCGCTGACATGGACATCCTTCTGTCCGGAATACCCGGCGCCCTGCTGCAGCACGACGGCGGTTTTGGTTATCCGGATCGTATACGCGCTCTTCGTCTCGCCGCCGCCCGAGATGACGCGGACGGCAATGACGTTGTTGCCGATTTCCAGCGGCAGCTCCGGACTGGCCGAGCCGCTGACGACCGGTACGGCGTTCTCGCCGTTAATGGAGACGGCAATTGCGGCGTCCGCATCCTCGGCGACAGGCGTGACCGCCAGTCCGTACACGCTGTCGGTGACGCTCGCGGCATACGTCGTCCGCCCCGGTTCGAATCCGGGCGACAGCGTTCCTTCGCTGAGCGACAAGGCGCTCAGCCTCGCGCTGCTTCCGGGCGCGGCGGAAGCCGCATAAGGGAACGCCGCGAGCAAAACGGACCACAGCAGCAGCAAAGACATCGCTCCAGTCAGCAAACGATTGCGGGAATAGCTTGTGGATTTCATGTTCTCCATCCCTCCGATTGTAGTTCCTCTGTTGAGCACGACTGCCGCTTGCGGGCGTCATCCGCCGCTGCGGCCCGTCCTTTCCCCTTCCGTCAGCGCCTGCCGATACGACTGCGCCATGCACGGAATGCATACTTCCGCGGAGCCTTCCAGCTGCTCCTGAATAAGCCGGACCTGCTCGCGCACCGTCTTGCCCATCGCTTCGGACGCTTCGATCCGCAGCTTGCCGCCGGCGATGCGCAGCAGCTCGGCCTCCCGTTCCGTCCAGGCGTCGGGATTCTCCATCCACCGTTCGAGCATCCCCGCCGCGACCGGCAGCTTGGACGCTTCCGCGAACAGCCGCCGCTGCGTCTCCGGCTCCAGCAGGTAGGCGGCGATTCGGCCCGCCAGAAGCTCGGTCTCCGGCTCGGACCTGAGCCGCGCCAGGCCGCTTACCCGGACAGCCGCCGCCTCGTTCCGGTCCCGGAGCGGAACCGGCAGCAGGCCGAATCCGAACGTGCCGCCGATATATTCCTCCAGCATGTTGCGAATATCCGACGGCGCTAACAGCAGACCGGCTGCCCCGTCGATAAAGCTGCTTAATGCCAAATGATGCTCCAGCGCGGGCATCGCCTTGTAGCGGAACACGAGATCGTGCCAGACGCGGAACAACTGGCCGGAGGACGCTTCCGCTTCCGCCGCCGCGCCGCCGCCCGCCGCAATCGCGCCGCTCAAATAGCGCGCCGCGTTCCCGTCCGCCACAAAGCCCCATATGTCCGTCACGCCGTCGCCGTTGACATCCTGCGTCATTTTCATCGCCTGCTCCGTCAACTGCGCCCAGGTCAGCTCGCCCGCGACGGCAGGCGACCCGGCAGGCCGACGAAGCAGGTTCTCGTTGTAATACAGAACGGACAGCACGGCGCCGTAAGGCAGCGCCCACAGTCGGCCGTCATGCCGGAACGCTTCGGCATAGCGCTCCTCTACCGCCGAAGCGTCTTCGGCATCCCAGGGCACGAGCGCGCCCGAATCGGCCAGCGGGCCGAGGCCCGGGCCGCTTCCGATCTCCGCCATATGCGGCGTGGCGTGCGTCGAGATGGCGGCGGCCAGCTCTTCATACAGCCGCTCCTCCGAGCGGAAAATGCGAATTTCGATATTGACTTCCGGATGCTGCGCCTGATAGTCGGACAGCAGCCGGGCGACCGGCTTGCTGTAGATCCACGCGGTCAGCGACACGTCCGTCTGCATGGCGAATTGAAGGGAACGGCTGCGGCCGAGCGGCTGCAGCCACGACAGCAGCAGACAGGCCAAGACAATCAGCGCGACCGCCATCCATTTCGCCGAACGTTTCGGCATAGCCGGTTCCCTCCGTTTCCAAGAAGCTCTTGCGCTTTATATGACAGTTTTCGAGCCTTTCGACAGCCAGTTGGCCGCGAGGAGCGACAGAATCGTACACGCGGACAGAATGGTGGCCAGCGCCGCGCCGGTTCCGTAGTTGGAGCTGAACACCTCGCTGTAGATGCTGACCGAGATCGTGGCCGTTGCTCCGTGGTAGAGCACGATCGAGGTGCTCAGCTCGTTGATGACGGCGACCCAACTGATGATCGCGCCCGACATGACGCCCGGAATCATCAGTCTGGCCGTCGTCTTGACGAACGTCTTCAGAGGCGGGACGCCGAGACTGATCGAAGCTTCTTCCACGCTCCGGTCGAGCTGCTGGAGAATGCCGACGCTCGACCGGACGGTATAGGAAATTTTCCGGACGACGTAGGCGATGACGAGAATGATCCATGTGCCGGTCAGAATGAGCGGCGGCTTGTTGTAGACGATAATCAGACTGATGCCGAGCACCGTTCCCGGAATGATGTACGGAACCATAATGAGCCCGTCCAGAAACGCGGTTATGCGCGACGCCCGCCGGACCAGCACGTACGAGACGGCAACGCCCATGACGATAATGACGACCATCGCGGCCAGAGAGAAACTGAACGTATTCGTAATCGCCTTCTGCACCTTGTAGCCGATCTGCACGTAGCTGTCCAGACTGAAGCCCCGGTGGAACACCGGACCCTTTCTTTTCAAGAACGATGTGAAAATGACGGTGGCCTGGGGCAGCAGCGAAATGGCGACAGGGGCGAAGGCGATCGCCGTCCACAGCCGGGTCATCCCCTTCGACAGCGGTCTGGTCTTGACGATTCTCATTCCGGAGGTGGCGTAGTTTCTGCGGGTCGACACGTAGCGCTGGATGAACAGCACCGCCGTCGAGCATACGACCATCAACGCGCTGACCGTGCTGGCCATGGACAGATTGCCGCCCATCTCGTTGACGAACTGTTCGTAGGCGAGTACCGGCATAACCTTGTACCCCTGCCCGAGCAGCATCGGCGTGCCGAAGTCGGCGAACGACTCCATGAACACGAGCAATGTGCCCGCGGACAGCGTCGGCAAAATCAGCGGCAGCGTAACGGTGAACAGTCTTCTCCAGGCCGGCATGCCCAAGCTTTCCGCCGCCTCCTCCAGCGAGGAATCGACCGTCCGCAGCGCCCCGGACACATACAAGTAGATGTGCGGATAAAACTGCAGGGCGAAGACGAACACGATGCCCTGCCAGCCGTAGATCGACGTAAACGGAATGCCGACGCTGTGCAGCAGCCGGGTAACGACACCGTTGTTGCCCAGCAGCAGTATCCAGGAATAAGCGCCGATAAACGGCGGCGACATCAGCGATAGAATGACCAGAATATGCAGCGCGCCCTTGCCCCGGATCGCATACCGGGTCGAGAGGTAGGCCAGGGGCAGTCCGATCATGACCGCGAACAGGGTGGCCAGCAGCGAAATTTTGAAGCTGTTGAACAGCGCCTGATAATAATACTTGAGTTGCATGAAATCCCGATAGTGATCGAGCGTCAGCTTGCCCGCCTCGTCATAGAAGCTGTTGACGAGCAGCGACAGGAGCGGATAAACGACAAATAGCGCCAGAAAGGCAAACGAGATCAGCGTCACGATCGACCAGATGTCCCATGCTTTCCCGAACGGCCTCCACCGCCGGAAGAAGCGCCTCGCCTTGCGGTCATGCAAAGTTGAGCGCCTCCTCCCCCCGGCCGTCGAACAGCACCGCATGCTCCGTGCGAAGCTCGACGAACACGTTGCGCCCTTCGCGATAAGGCTCGGACGGCTCGGACATCTGCTCCTCCACCTCGAGCGGGCCCAGCTCGGAGTTTACCTCGTAGTGCATTTTCCCGCCCAGGAACGTTGCCCGCGTCACGACGCCGCTGATCGGAAGCCCGCGTTCGGGACGCGCGCTTCCGGTCAAGCGAAGCTGCTCCGGCCGGACCGACAGCAGCGCCTCGCCCTCGTAGGCTCTGGCCAGCTTCATGCGCAGCGTATGCGCGCCCAGCCCGACGACGGCCGAGCCGGTCGCCGGCTCGTAGGCCGTGACCGTTCCCTCCACAAAATTCGATGTGCCGATAAAGCTCGCGACCGTCCGGTTGACCGGCTTCCGGTAAATATCGCGCGGCGCGCCAATCTGCTGGACAACCCCGCCGTTCATGACGGCGATCCGGTCGGAGACGGCCATCGCCTCTTCCTGATCGTGGGTGACGTAGATCGTCGTAATGTTCAGCCGCTGCTGCAGTGCGCGGATGTCCGATCTCATCTTGATGCGCAGCTTGGCGTCCAGATTGGAGAGCGGCTCGTCCATCAGCAGCAGCTCCGGCTCGATGACGACCGCGCGAGCCAGCGCAATGCGCTGCTGCTGGCCCCCGCTCATATCCGCCGGAGAGCGGCTGCGCAGATGCTCAAGCTCGACCATCTCCAGCGCTTCCGACACTTTGCGCTCGATCTGCGGCTTCGGCAGCTTGCGGGCGCGCAGACCGTATGCGACATTGTCGAATACCGACAGGTGCGGGAAAATCGCATAATTCTGGAATACCATGCCGATGTTCCGCTGATGGGCGGGAACGTCGTTCATCAGCCGGGGACCGAAGTAGAGATCGCCCCGGTCCTGCCGATAGAAACCCGCGATAATGCGCAGCAAAGTCGTTTTGCCGCAGCCGCTCGGTCCCAGCAAGGTGAAAAATTCTCCGTCCTCGATCGTGAAATCCGCTCCGCCGATCGCGGCCGCCTGACCAAAATATTTGCTTATGCCTCCGAACGCAACCTTCATTGACCGATGACAACCTTCATGAAGCGGTCTCCGATAGCGGTCTTGTTGGCCGTCACCCAGTCGTAGTCGTACGCGACCGTTTTGATATCGTTCACCGCCGGCAATCCCGAGATCGCGCTGGCGTCGGTGCGCACCGATCTCCGCAGAAACTCGTCCTGCAGCAGCGCCTGTACGTCCGTTCCGGCCGCAAAATCGATGAACGCTTTGGCGTTGTCCATATTTTTCGCGCCCTTGATAACCGCCATGCCGTCCGGCGTCACGACCGTTCCCTCGGCCGGGTACACGATGCCTACCGGCGCTCCGCCTTCCACATAACGCAGAGCCGCTTCCTCCAGCGTAATGCCGATGGCGAACTCCTTGTCCGCCACGCCTTTGTAGACGCCGCCGGAGCTGGGCAGCAGCTTGCCGTCCAGATTGGCGACGAACTTCTCCACGAACGCCCAGCCCTTGTCGTCGTCCTTGCCGAACGCCGTCAGCATCGTCGCCAGCTGCGTGAAGGAGGAGCTGGATTTGGCCGGATCGGCGAAAGCGATCTTGCCCTTCCATTGCGCGTCGAGCAGCGATTCCCAGCTGACAGGCTCCGACCCGGCCGGAACCAGTTCCTTGTTGTACATGATGACCATCGGCAGCAGCGTGAACGGCGTATACAGATTGCCTTCATGCAGGTAGGCGGGATTAATGCTCGCCTGCTCCTTCGTGGCGTAAGGCTCGAAGTAACCGCCGTAAGCGCCGAGAGAAGCCGTATCGCCCCCGAAGAACACATCGCCCAGCGGATTGTCCTTCTCCGCTTCGACCCGCTTCAGCAGCTCCCCGGTTCCTCCGGTAATCAGTTCGACCTGTACGCCCGTTCTTTCTTGAAATTCCTTGATGATCGGATTGTTAATGTCCGCGTTGTTCGGAGAATAGACAACGACTTTGCCGCTCAGCTTGTCCGTGCCCTCCGGCGCGGAAGGAGCGGCAGCGGGGGCCGTCTCCGCCGCCGGCGGCGAAGACGGAGCGCCCGTATTCGCGGCTCCCGTCCCCGACGTATTGGAATTGGCTCCGCAAGCGGTAAGCGCCATGCTCACGATAACCGCCATCGACAATCCTGCCATTTTAAATCTGCTCATGTTCAGCCTCCTGTTATTTGTGAGTCCCCCTTACTATAAAAGCCGGGGAAGCTCTTCAACAACGAGGGAGTTTTTCTTAAAAGTTCGTTATTTTTCCGTGGAAAAGCGCAGCTTCTGCACCTTCCTGCGGAAGCTCTTCTGCGTCTCGCCGGTCGTCTTCTTGAACAGCTGGCTGAAGTAACGCGTCTCGCTGTAGCCGACCCTTCTCGCGACGTCTCCGATACGCAGCTCCGGATCGAGCAGCAGTTCTTTCGCCTTGTCGATGCGCAGCTCCGTCACGTAATCCTGGAAGCTGACGCCGAAATGCCGCTTGAACTGCTTGCTGAAATTGCTCTCGCTCATGTGCAGCCCGGACGCCAGCTCGTACATTTTCAATTCCTCTGTAAAATGGGCGTCAATATACTCCCGCACCTCGTCCATCTCGTTTTTCAGCGGTATTTTGCTTTTGACATATCGGCTCTGCACTTCGATGACCATATTTTCCAGCCACTCGAGCACGGCTTCGTACGACGGATAGCGATGAATCTCCTCCACGACCTGCGTCATCTCCGGCAGCCCGCCCGTCTCCCGAAAATGCCGATTCAGCAAATGGTAGACGACAAACAGCAGCTTCATGCCGATCTGCCGCGGCTTCATCTCCCGGCCGCCGGAATGCCACAATACGGACTTATAGAAGGCGTGCAGCGCCTGTCGGATCGTTTCTCTCGTTCCCCATTTCATCGCCTCGACGAACTCCGCTTCGTTCCACTCGACGGAAGAGCGAACCTCGTTGCGAATCATCTCGTAATCGATCATGCGAGGGTAACCCGGCAGCGCGTGATGGAACCGGGCCAGCCCCGCCTCCGCATACGCCTGTCCGAGCGTCAGCAGGCCGTGATGCACATCGCTCAGGCTCAGCGTCGCGCCGACGATGTCCCGCTCCGGCAGCGCGGCCATTGCGGAGCGCCATTTCGAGCCGCCGGATTCGTTCAACAGAATGGCGTAGGAATGGCCGTCCAGGGCGATCGCTTCGGTCAGCGCGTGCTGCATGAGGACAAGGCCGACGGCGCTTTCCGGACGCGCGTCTCCGTCGGAGGCGGCGACGTCCACGATGGCGATCCGGTAGTCGTCGAACAGCTCCAAGCGGCCTTCCAGCGCCTCGTACAGCAAGCTCACCTCGTGAATCGCGGCCGTATCCATCAGCAGCCGGTACAGCACCTGATCCAGCACGAAGGGCTGGTTCGTCTGCTGGTACTTTTCCAGATTCCGCCGGTAATCGATTTGCTGCCGCCGGATCGTAATCTGGCGGGCCGCCTCCCCTACCGCGCGCCGCAGCTCCGCCGGATCGGAGGGCTTCAGCAGCAGCTCGAACGCGCCGAGCTTGATCGCCTCCTGCGCATAAGAGAAATCGTCGAACCCGGTCAGGAAAATCGTCATCACATCCGGCTGCTGCTCGTGAATGGCTTTGGCCAGCGCCAGCCCGTCCATCCCCGGCATGCGGATATCGGCCAGCACGATGTCGGGCTGCCGCTCGCGGAACAGCCGAAGCGCGTCCAGCCCGTTGTCCGCTTCGGCCACGACCTGGCACTGCATTTCCGTCCACGGAATGGTCAGCTTCAACCCTTCGCGCACGACCCATTCATCGTCTACGATCATAATCTTGAACATGCTCGTCCCCCGCTTGCTTGATTTGTGGAATCTCGATCACAACCGTCGTTCCGACGCCCGCTTCGCTTCGAATATGCAGCGAGGCGGCATCGCCGAATTGCAGCTCCATCCTTTTCCGCAAGTTGTCCAGTCCGATTCCGGTTCCCGTCCCCGGATCATCCTCCGTCCGGCCGTCCGGCCGCCAAGCGTCGAAGCCGATGCCGTCGTCTTCGACGACGAACACGATTTTGTCGCCGACTCCCTTGGCCCGAATACGCAGCGTACCCGGTCCGGACTTGCGCTCCAGTCCGTGCACGATCGCGTTTTCCACGACCGGCTGGATAAGCAGCTTTAACGTGTAGAAGGACATAATACGCTCGTCCAGGTCCACCTCCATCGACACTTTGTCTCTGAACCGGATGCTCTGGATCGCCAAGTAGTGCCGAATCTGGTTCATATCCTCGCTGATGCGGATAAACTGATTGCCCTTGCGAATGCTGTAGCGGAACAGCTCTCCCAAGGAAATGACCGTCCGGGAAATATCGTCGATCCGGTGAATTCTCGCCATCCAGTTGATCGAATCGAGCGTGTTGTACAGAAAATGCGGATTGATCTGCGCCTGAATGGCTTTCAGCTCGGCCTCTCTCAACTGCAGCACCTTCTCGTAATTTTCCTTGATCAGCGTATGGATTTTCTCGATCATCCGGTTGAAGCTCTGGCCGAGCTGACCGACTTCGTCCTTGTATTTGGCAGGAAACGCGACGTCGAGATCGCCCTTCTCCGCCTGCTTCATCAGTTGACGCAGCTTGCGCAGCGGATGGGTAATATGATTGGAGACGACGTAGGCGAACGCGAAGGCGGCGACGATTCCGGCGAGCAGAATGCTGGCGGTGAACGTGCGAATGCTGCTGCTCTCCTTGATCACTTCCTTGACGGGCACGACGCTCACCAGCTTGAAGCCGCTCATCTCCGACGTGTCGTAAATAATCATCTCCTCCTGGCCCTGCCGGCTGCGCGACTGGAAGTAGCCCTTCGTCCCCTGCAGCACCGTCGGAAGAAAGTCCGCCTGCAGCTTCGTGCCGATCTGATGCTTGGGCAGGCTGGAGATGACGTTGCCGAACTGATCGAGCAAATAAATCTGACCGTTCTCGACGAGATGCGCCTTGGCGTATTTGTCCACCAAAGCCGTCTCCATGATGTCGATGACCAGAAACCCGAGAAACTCGCCCGTGTCGATCTTTTTCAGCAGCCGTCCGTTGCCCAGCGCCGTTCCGAAATCGTACAGTTTTTTCAGCGTATAGTGGGTGTCCCATACCGAGTTGCCTTCCGCCAGACGGGCTTTGCGGAACAGTCCCCAGTTCGCATTGATGTTTCTGTACTGCTTGGGAAGCACGTCCGCCGTAAAAAACCGTTCGCCGTTTTTGCCCAAAAGGTAAATTTCGATGTCCCATTTCTTGAAGCCGACGAACGATTCCAGAATCGCCGATATTTTCTGCCCGTCCCGGTAGCGATCCTCGGCCGAGCGGTCGGACGAGCCCGCCGACAGCACCTGCTGCACGTCCTCGTTGCTGTAGATGTACATGGACAGCTGCTCGATGTCGTTCAGAAAATAGTTCATGCTGTACGTAATTTGCGACAGGCTTTCCAGCATCGTCTGGTAAACCTTCTCCTGAACGGTGTACGAAGCATGATTATAAGACAGCAGCCCGAGCGCGCTTAACGGCGCAATCGAGATGACCATGAACAAAATAATGAGCTTGTTCCGAAAGCCCATGTCGGCAATTCGCATAATCAGCTTGTCTCTCATATCTGCCCGATTCACTTCCCCGCTTGATGTCGATCGGCGTAAACCTCATTATAGGACACGCATATTTGACGAATGTGAAGTGAAATGCCGAGTTTGATTGACTGTGCGCAAACTTTGTCAATATAGGGGGAACACGAGTCATGCCGAACCCGTTATCGGGGTCCGACTTTTAGAGGAATGGAGGGATTATCCGTCTAATGTTGAATAATTCCTATAGATAAGAGCGGATGAACGCCCGGACGCGCATAAGTCTATCGTATGGAGGACGACTATGAGAGCGGAGATTACGGCTCCGGCCTTTCCCGGCGAACGAGAAGCACGCATGATGACGGCGTTGGTCTATGACACTTGCGGCTCGCCTGAGATTCTTCGAATTGAAAAGGTGGAGGTCCCTGTACCGGAGTCGATAAAGCGCGGATGCACGGAGGAGGTTCAGCCTAGGTCAGAGCCTCTGTCTCCTGGTGCTTGCGAGGAAGGAGGCGAAGCGTATGCGCCATGAGAAGTGGATTCCCTCCGGTACATTGGAGCCGCTTCGAAGCAACGGAACGAGAAGCCTATTATATATTGAAGACAATCGGGAAATCGGTCAGTGGGTCAAGGAGGAGCTGGAGCAGCGCGGGTATGCGGTACAGTGGCTGACGTCCGGGGAAGGCGCGGAACGGGAAGTGTACAGGCACGATGCGGTCATTCTCGATATTATGCTGCCTGGACTGGACGGGTTTACGGTCGGCCAGCGTTTGAAGAAAGCGGCGCCGGCGGTGCCGATTCTGCTGCTGTCCGCCCGATCGGCTGTCGATGACAAGCTGCAGGGGCTGCAGTTCGCCGACGATTACGTAACCAAGCCCTTTCATCCGGACGAGTTGGCTGCGAGAGTGGAGGTCCAGCTTCGCCGAAACGGAGTGGGACTTCCGGAATGTCTGAAGCTCGGACAGCACATCGTTGTGAACAGGACCGCGCATACGGTGCTTGACGAACGTACGGGAGAGGAAATCGTACTGACGGGCAAGCAGCATCAAATATTGATGTATTTTCTGAGCCATCCCAATCAGATTATGCCTAAAGAACAAATTTTTGAAGCCGTCTGGGGAGAACCGTATATGGAGGGCGACAAAACGCTGATGGTTCACATTCGCCACCTTCGCCAAAAGCTGGAGCAAAACCCGGACGCGCCGGAAATCATTGAAACGGTCCGCGGCATCGGCTACAGGATCAGGCTATGAGGCGCGCCGGATCGCTTTTCCGACGGTATTTGCTGTTTCATTTTCTGATCCTCATTACCCTCCCGCTTCTGGCGATTCTCCTCTTTCTCGGTGTATTCCCCTCGGCAGGGGAGCCGGACGCGCTGTACGAATTTCGCAGCATGACCGTCCTGGTCGGCCTTATCCTCACCGTGTTTTTTTCTATTTCGTGGCAGTTCTTCTATCGCCTTCGCCAACGGTTGATTCGCCTGCAGGAAGCGATGGCCGTCCCTTCCGACGGGAACCCGCTTCCCCGCCCCATGTCCGTCCGTACCGCGCGCGAGGACGAGATCGGCCAGTTGGAAGCCTCGTTTAATCGAATGGTTCTCCAGCTCGAAGATAGCCGTCGCCGGGAGTTGGAGGAGGAAGCGCTCCGACGGAGACTGATTGCGAATTTGTCGCACGACTTGCGAACGCCGCTGACCGTGATCCGGGGGCATGCCTCCAGGCTGCGCAAAGAGACCCTCAGCCCGCAAGGACGCGAATCGCTGGAGTCTGTCGACCGTACCATTACGCACGTTGGCGAATTGATGGACGATCTGCTGGCCTACACGCTGCTCACGTCGGGCAAATACCCGTATCGTCCCGTTCCGACAGACATCGTTCGGTTGGCGAGAGCCGCCATCGCTTCCTGGTATCCGGCATTTGAGCAGTCGGGCTTCCGCATCGAAGTCGATCTGCACGAGTGGGCAACATTTACATGGGATGTCGATCCGCAATGGATGACGCGCGTGCTCGACAATCTGTTCCAGAATGTCCTGCGCCACGCGGAGACCGGACGATATATCGGTATCGCCGTGAATGCGGAGCTGGAGCGACTGACGATCGAAGACCGTGGACCGGGCATGGACGAGCCCTCCGCCGACCGCGGCGCCGGGATCGGACTGGCAATCGCAACGTATATGCTGAAGGAAATGAAGCTGCAGGCGCATTTTGCTTCGGATGAGAACGGCACAAGGGTAACGATCGGTCCAATTGAAAAATTAAACGGGATTTAAACGGAACGCTCCCCGGCATTTAACTTGGCGCAACTATAATGGGAAGCATGACAGGAAAGGAAGATGATCTTGCATGCTTACCATTCATCAACTCGTCAAACGCCGCGGTTCCCGTACGATTCTAAACGGCATCAGCTTTCAAGCGCAGCCCGGCCGGGTAACCGGCTTCCTCGGGCCGAACGGCGCGGGCAAAAGCTCGACTCTCCGCATTGCACTAGGTCTTGACCGTGCCGATTCCGGCAAAGCGCTGATCAACGGAAAACCTTTCACCCATCTTCGCAACCCTCTCGCCACTGTCGGCGCGCTGCTGGACGGCTCCGGCGCTCACCGGGCTCGCACCGGCCAGGCGCATCTGAGCTGGATCGCCCGTTCTGCGGGCTTGCCTCGCTCCCGGGTCGACGAGGTGCTCGAGGTCGTCGGGCTGAGCGATGCGGCGTCCAGGCGTGTCGGCAGCTACTCGCTCGGAATGGGACGCCGGCTCGGGTTGGCCGCGGCGCTGCTGGGCGATCCCGAAATCCTCATTCTGGACGAGCCCGTAAACGGCCTTGATCCGGAGGGCATCCGCTGGATCCGCACCTTTCTGCGCGAACGGGCCGCAACGGGCCGTACAGTGCTGCTGTCGAGCCATCTGATGGGCGAATTGGCCGAGACGGTTGACGATGTCGTTGTTATTCACCAGGGACAGATCGTCGCCGACGGCACGCTTGCCGAGGTTACGGGCGCTCACAGCTCGCTCGAGGATGCTTTTTTCGCGCTTACGACTCGGAACGGCAGGGCCGCACCATGAGGGCGCTTGCTGCGGAATTGTCCAAGCTCTTCTCCCTTCCGTCCGTCTGGATCGCGCTGGTCACTGGGCTGCTCGTTCCGTCTGCCATTACCGCATTAAACGCTGTGGCACTCCAGAATGCGATCGCTCAAGGCAGCGAGACGGCGGCCGGGATTGATTTTGGCTATCAGGAATTGGCCTTCGGCGTCATCGGCGCCATCATTATCGGCGTTGTCGCGATCAGCAGCGAATACTTCACCGAAAGCGGCGAATCCGGCGGAGGACGCCAGATCACAACCAGCCTGACCGCCATACCGTCCCGCCTCCGTTTTCTGCTCGCCAAAGCCGCCGCCGTGGTCATGGTCAGCGCGCTGCTGGCCGCAGCCGCTGCTGCCGCCGCGACGGCAGCGGCCCGCATCGTCCTTGGCGAGCATGCGCCCGTCCCGGGGAGCGAGGATGTCCCCCGATTGATCGGCATCGTCTGCTACTGGGCGCTTACTGCGCTGCTGGCGTTCGGAATTACCGTCCTTACCCGGCACGGCGTCGTTCCGCTCTCTGTCCTGATCGTGAACACCTCTGTCGTCACCGTCACCTATCTGCTCACGCGGATCACGCCGTTGGCGTATTATTTGCCCGATATGGCCGGAATCCGCATGTTCATTCGCGAATTGGCCGATTCGACCGTCGAGATTTCTCCGCTCGTCGGCGGGCTGGTCATGTCCGTCTGGGTCGCGGCGCTGTTCGCCGTCGCCGCCATCGTGTTTTGCCGGAGGGACGCTTGAGCGCCGCGGCCGCCCGGCCCCGCAGCCGGGAAATCGTCCAGGCGCTCGCGGCAGAACTGTCCAAGCTGTGGTCGCTGCCAGCTGCATGGCTCATCGTCGGCGGTTCGCTGATCCTCAATCTCCTTCTGTCGGCCGCCTTCGCCAGCGCCGGATTGCAGGGCTTAACCGGTACGCGGGACGTACTCGATATCGGGCTCGCTTCAATTAGCTATATACAGGCCGGGTTCATCATTCTCGGAATCACGGCTTCCTGCTCCGAGTATGCCGGGGGACAAATTCGCACCACGCTTACGGCGATGCCCCGGCGCGGCCTTCAACTCGCCGCCTCGCATCTGGCTCTGACGATCCTGGTCGTCCCGGCTGCGCTGGTGACCGCCGCATCCGGCGTTCTGGTCGCCGCAATCGTTCTCGACGCTTCAGCTTCTTTCGACCCGGGCAGCGCCGTCGGTCCCCTTGCAGGCGTGACCGGTAGTCTTTGCCTGACTACGCTCATCAGCGCGGCCATTGGCGTTTTACTGCGTCGAACGCTTCCTGCGGCAGCCGTCGTACTCGGCTATTATTTCATCGCCGGCCCGCTCCTGCGAGAGCACGCGGCTTATGCCAAATACTTCCCCGATACGGCGGGAGTGGTCATGTGGTTCCCGCAACCGCAATCCGACGGCACGGGCGCTCTAACCCCGGCGCAAGGCGCCCTCCTCTTGATCGCCTGGACTCTCGCGGTGTTCGCGGTCGCTGCGGTCGTATACCGTTATCGGGATACGTAACGGCTGTCCGGAATACACTCCGCCCCTTTTCACGGCAGCATCACCGAATCAAGCGAAGTTGGGAAACCAATTTCGCTTTTTTCAGCCCCTTATACAAGGTTGACACTGATAATCATTCTCAATTATAATTTTTGTATCCGATTGTTATTTCGGTCCAATTTGTGCGTTCGATCGCATCGAAGAGGTGAGCAAGGGTGATTTCATTGGAACGTCTGTCAACGTTTCTTACGCTATGCGAATGCGGCTCTTATACGCTGGCAGCGAAAAAGCACTACTGTTCGCAACCGACCATCAGTCATCATATTCAGCAGCTTGAGGAACAGTACGGCGCCCCTCTCATCATCCGCGAAGGCAAAACGATTCGACTGACGGAGCAAGGCCAGATTTTACGGGAGTATGCCTCCCAGGTTCTTACGCTGGTTGAGGAATCGGAACGCCGGTTCAAGCAGTCTTTGCTCCGGCAGCAGCACATTTTGTCCGTGTATGTGAGCAACTATATTTCGGAGCATTTTTTCTCCGCTATTTTGGAGCGTTATTACCGGGATCGCGCGGACGATCTGCTGGAAATTCACAGCTATTGCTACAACGACCTGCGCAGCTTCCTGCTCGAAGGCAGAACGAATTACGCGATTATGCCCAACTATGCCCAGGACGAGCAGCTGCATCGGCATTTTCGCAGCGTTCCGCTGTTCCAGGAGCCGCTGGTTCTCGTTGTCCCCAAGTCCCACCCCTGGCAGCAGCGCAAGCTGCTCTACGCAAGGGATCTGAATCGCCAGACGATACTGATGGCGCAAAGCGATTTTCTGCGGGAGCAGATCATCGAGAATCTGCGGAAAATCCGCAGCCGCAACCAGTTTCTGCAGATGAGCAACTTCAACGTCATCAAGAAATCGATTATGTCCGGCTACGGCATCGCTTTTCTCCCTTATGAAACCGTAAAAAGCGAAATCGCACGCGGCGATCTCGCAATGATTAAAGTATCCGGACTGACGATGAGCCGGGAAAACAGCATCTTCATCCGCAACGGAGTCACGTTGGGCGAACGCGAAACATCGTTTATCGAGCAGGTTCGCCAGCATTTTCGTCTTCTCCGGCAGGAGGCTTCCTTCGCTTAGGGCGTGTATGCATACTCCGAGGATAGCAGATATTACACGCCCTAGAGCGAGCGGTCTTATTTTCTCTTGCGTAAGCTTCGGATCGCGAATACGGCTCCCGCCGCCGCAAGGCCGGCCGCCAGCGCGATCGTCCAGCGAAGCGCGGAGGCATTGTCCGATTGCGGCTGTTCGGACGGCCCCTCATGATGATGGGCATGTGCCGACGATGCGTCGTCGGCCGAAGCCGAAGACGCCGTTCCGGCTGCATCGCTCACCGCTCCGATCGCGTCGTTCGAGCCGCCGCGGAAATCGAGCAATTCCAGCTCCGCACCTTCCCCTTCGTCCGAAATCCACGATGCCGCCAGCTGAAGCCCGTCCCACAGCGCCGGGTCGCCCGGCGCATGAACGATACGCGGATGCGGGCTTAACGTCCACGTCCGCCCGCCGATCGTCAGCTTGTAGCCGAAGGCGGCGTCCGGATCGGACTCCGTCTTCACGATGCCCGCCGGCCCCGCCGCAAGCCCCGCGCGCTCCTCCAGCCTTTTCCCGTCCACCTGCGTCGACGCGAATGCGACGACAAACGCCGCGTACTGCTCGCGCGTCGCTTCGCGGTCCGCCGGATACGCGCCGCCGTTTTCCAACGTTAGCCGGCCGCGGAATACCGCCCGATTGATATCGCTGTACGTGGCGTTGCCCTCCAGCGTATCGACCAAGCCGCCGGTCAGCGCCGCTTGTCCGGCGGCTTCGGCGTCGTCCGCTTCCGCCAAGCCGTTAAACGCGGCGGCCCAGTGTGCCAGATCGGCGCGCCGCAGCGGCTCGCCCGGACGGAAGACGTCCCCGCTCTCTTCCCCGGCGATCAGACCCAGCCTGGAAGCGTAGACGATCTCGTCCTTATACGCCGATAACCCGATATCCGAGAACGCATTCCCCGGATGCACAATGTGCGCGGATGCCGCCGGCGCGCGCAAACCTGCCAGCACGCACGCAAGCGCGATAACGACAACGTACCGCCATTTTACGCCGTAAACGCGATTCATCAATCCAGCACCTCCCTCCGCTCTATACTGCGCCTTCCGCAATGTAAGGGAAGAAGCCGTCCAGGAACCGCTCCGTCGCCGGCATGAAGTAAGAGCCGAAATGATACTCGGGGTCGAGCGACATCACGATCCAGGTCCCGCCGCTTGCGGGCTTGTCGATATAGAAAATGGCGCCGTCGTTCTCGATGGACACCAGCGTCTCGGCGGTCGCGGGATTCGGATGGAACACGCCGTGCTGATGCCAGGTGCAATCCTCCAGCGTCAAGTAGCGGAACATCGGATGCTCCGGCCGATCGAGCACAAGCCCGCTCCTGGCGTTCTTGTCCAGCCACCACCAGAAGTTCGTCGGCCGATGCTCCCAGCGCTGCTCCGGCACGACGTCTCCCGCCAGCGGCCAGAAGACGACCACGATGCCGCCGCGCTCCGCAAACGCCTGAATCCACGGCTTGATCTTCCGCAGCAGGCCCGCGTGCAGCCGCGAAGGAACGAGCACGACGTCGAAATCCTGCAGGCTCGCCTCCGTCATCTCCGGGATATAGACGATTTCGGAAATAAATCTGCGATATTTCGGAATGTTCCAGCTGCGGTGCTGATGGGAAATCCCCGCGTATAAAGCCGCTATTCTGCGCATTATCCCCGCACCTCCTCGCGCTCGTTCTCGTGCGCCCTGCGCTGCAGTCTCGCATATTCCTCGCGAATCCAGCGCAGCAGCCGCCCCGTAATCGGCCGGGTAGAATCCTCGAACCGGTCGAAGCCGAGCAGCGTCGCACCGGAGCTGACCAGCAGCGTCCCCCCAGTGCTGCTGCGGTCGACGTACAGCGTCGGTTCGCCGTCCGGCAGGGCGAGCAGCGGAATTGCGCCCTCCGGCAGCGGATGATGCCCGCGCGCGAAGAAGCCCGCCACTCCTTTGCGATAGGTCAGCTCAAGCGGGTTCACGCCCGCGAAGAAGGGCTCCTCCTCCACAATCGTAATGTGGTAGTCGGCATGGCTCCTGATCTCGCGCGGAATGAAATCCGAGCCTCCCGGCAGCCAGGGACGGAACAGATGCCCGCCGAAAACAACGATTTTCCCGTCGTCCAGGAAGCTCCGCACGATCTCCCGATGCCGGGTCAGAAACTCCTGATCGCACGATCCGCCGATAATCAGGCAAATATACGGGCGCAAATCCGCTTCGCCCAGTTCATATTGGTCAATCGTCGCAAAACGGGACTTCTCCCCGCTCTCGAACATCAGCTCCGCGCCCGAATCGAGCACGGCAATATCCCGATCATCTGTCATTTCGTTTGCTCCTCGCTTCTTAAGTAGTCCGTATGTCGTCAGTAGCCGGTTCTCCAGACAAGCCGACCGCTCTCCTGCTCGATATAGGCGCCCTCGTCCGTTCCGGTCGCCTCGCGCAACGATGCGTAAGACAGCCGGAACGTCGAATCCGCCATCTCCTCGAACGCGGCCTCCGGCACCATAAAGCCGTTATAAAACGCGCCTTCGATCGTGAACTGCGCCTCCTGCCGTCCATTGCGCAGCATCTGCGCCACCAGAATGACGTTGGCAAAATCGTTCTCGAACACGGCATAAATGTGATCCGGCCGAAAATGGTACTCGATCGCGCTGCGCTCGTTCAGCCAGCTCTCGGCAAGCTGCGCCGCTCCGTCCGTCTCGGATACGCTCAGCCAGTCCGCCCACTGCGCGGCGACAAGGTCCCGATCCGCTTCGAGCGCGGCGATCAGCTCCTTCTCTATCTCCGCCGTCCAGTCGATGTCCAGATAATACGCCTGCGTCTCCAGATCGATGTCGCCCATGCTCGCCAAGTAAGGCTTGCGCATCGCCAGATTGGCGTCGATGACGCGCAGCAGCCGCTCGTGCCCCGACAAGGCGTCCCGGGTCAAGCCGACCTGCAAATATTGCGTGCGCAGCGCCTGCAGCCGCTCCAGCTCGCGGTTAAGCTGACGCTCCGCCAGCCACTGGCCCGCCAGCGCGTCCGTGACCGTCTCGCCGGATCGCAGGAGCGCGGCCCACATATCCAGACCGCCGTTGTACCCTTCCAGCAAGCGTTCGCCGGCTTCGGCCCGGTCCTCGTCGAATTGCCGCTCCAGTCCTTCCAGCTGCGGGGCCAGCTCGGCGATTTTCTCCCGGGTTTGCTCCAGCTCGTCCTTCAGCTGCTGCGTCGTATCCTCGTTGTACACGGCCGCCAGATACGTCGAGAACGCTCCGGTGAGATGCGCCCGCGCCAGCGGCAGCCAGCCAACGATGCCCAAAAACAGACACGCCGCGCCAAGCCCGGCTCCGATCGCGCCCCCCGACAGCCGTCGTCCGACGAAGGGCGGCCACAGCGGCCACAGCGGCCCCCCGGACTTACGCCGCATGGCGAATCCACCCCCGCACCGCCGTATACGCGGCCAGCAGACCGAACAGCGGTCCGACGGCCAGCAGTACGGTTAACGTCGACGCGGTCGCGCCGGTCATACCCGCGAACACCGCCGGCCACTGCTCCCGACATGCGGCCGCAAGCGCTTCGTACCCGACGGCGGACACCGCCGCGGCCGGCGCCCCGCCGAGCAGGCCCATGCCCAGCCCTTCGAGCGCGTACTGCATCGCGACCAGGTGCGGGCTCGCCCCGAGCAGCAGCTTCAGCCGAATCTCCCGGCTTCTCTGCAGCAGCGCCAGGCGGATCGCCAGAAACACCGTCAGGAAGCCGGCCGCCGCGAACAGCGCGAGCAGCAGCAGACCGTACTGCCGGGCGAACGACGCCCACTTCGCCGCCTGCTCCGCGAGCGCCTGCGGATAGACGACCTTCTCGATGCCGTCCATCTCACCGAAAGCCGCCGCAAGCTGCGCGTAGTCCGTCCCGGGAGCAAGCTGCAGGGCGATCGAGTCGGGGATCGCCCCGTCCTCGGAGAACGCTTCAAGCAGCCGCGGCTTATCCTGGAAAAACCGCGCCAGCGCCGCAAGCTGCTCCTCTCCCGTCACCTTGTCCGCGCGCTCGACGACCGACATATCGACGATCGCCTCCGCCACCTTGTCCGCCTCGTAGCCTTCCGCGACATACAGCTTCATCGTCAGCTGATCTTCTACATAATCGTACAGATCGGCGAAGCCCGACCGGAGCCAGACGGCGAACGACAGGAACAGAATCGCGAGGAACAGCAGCAAGCCGGCCGCCGCCGTCGCGCGCCAGTTCCGCGCCATGCCGAGTCCGGCCTCGCGCGCGAAATATCCGGCTTCCCTCATCCCGACCGCACCTTCCCGTCGGCCACTTCCCAGCAGGCCGCCGGAAACCGCGCCATCAGCTCCCGGTCGTGCGAGACGATAAGCATCGTCAGCCCCTCTTCCCGCTGCAGCTCATGGAGCAGGCCCATAACCTCCCCGGCCGTCTCCCCATCGAGGTTTCCCGTCGGCTCGTCGGCCAGCACCAGCTTCGGCTGGCCCATAAGCGCGCGCACGACGGCCACCCGCTGCTGCTCGCCGCCGGACAGCTCGCCCGGGTACTCCCGTTCGCGGCCTTCCAGACCGACGCGCGCCAGCAGCCGCCGCATATGCCGCTCGGTATCCGCGCCGTACAAGCCCCGGACCTGCGCCGCCAGCGCGATGTTCTCGCGCACCGTCTTGCGTTCCAGCAGCTCGTAGGCTTGAAACAGAATGCCGATGCGGCGGCGAAGATGATGCTTCTTCCACTCGTCCAGCGGCCGCCCGGCCACGCGGACCTCCCCGCCGACGGCCGACGTCTCCCGGGTAATCAGCTTGATCAGGGTGCTCTTGCCCGCTCCCGACCGCCCGGTGACATACGCGACGCCGCCTTCCGGCAGATGAAAATCCGCCTCGTCCAGCACCGTGCGCCGCCCGTATCGCACCGTCACTCCTGTCAGTCGAATCATGATGACGACTCCTTCTTACCTGTGAAATTCCAGCAGCGCATCGATCAGGCTCCGCGTGAACGGATGCCGCGGATGATCGATGAGCCTGTCCGGCGTTCCCTCCTCCGCGATCCTTCCTTCGTCGAGCACAATAAGCCGATCGCAGAAGCGGTAGGTCAATGCCAAATCGTGCGTAATAAAAATAATCGCCGTCCCGTACTTCCTCTGCAGCTCCGTCATGCAGGCGAGCAGCTCGAGCCGCAGCGAGGCGTCGAGCATCGAGGTCGGCTCGTCGGCGATCAGCAGCCGCGGCCGGCTGACGAAGGCGCGCGCCAAGCCGACGCGTTGGCGTTCGCCGCCGGACAGCTCGTGCGGATAACGCAGCGCGTATTTCCCGGGATCGAGCGATACGTCCGCCAGCGCCTGGTGTGTGCGCGCCCGCAATTCTTCCTTGTCGCGATGTTCCTTGCGAATGACGAGCGGCTCGGCCACCAACTGCTCGACCTTCATGCGCGGGGACAGAAACTCGTAAGGGTCCTGAAACACAACCGAGATCGATTGGCCCGCCTCCCGCCGTCTCTTGCGATGAAGGCGCGCCAGATCCCGGTTCAGGTAATGAATGCTTCCTCCGTCCGCCTGCTCCAGATTGGCGATAATGCGCCCGATCGTGCTCTTGCCCGCTCCCGATACCCCGACGATTCCTACCGTCTCCTGCGGCATAACGTGAAAGCTGACACCCTTCAGCACGTTCTGCGGACGGCCTCCGCCTCCGGCCGACGGATAGCTTTTTTTCAAATCCTTGACGGACAGCAGCGCCGGCTCGCCAAGCGCCGCCCCGTCACGAAATTTCACCCGGGGCATCAGACGCCCTCCTTCTCCCTACACCGTCGTCGCCGGCTCGCGCGCGGGGCCGATCTGCGGAACGGCCTCCAGCAGCTTGCGCGTGTACGGATGATTCGGATATTTTCGCAGCTCGGCCGTTGCACCCTGTTCAACCGCTTCCCCGCCGTTCAGGATAATCATGCGGTCTGCAATGCGCATGACGAGCGGCAGATCGTGCGAAATAAAGATCATCGCAATGCCGTACTGCCTCTGAAGCCGCTCCAGCAGCCGCACGATCTCCACCTGCACCTTCACGTCGAGGCCTGTCGTCGGCTCGTCGGCGACGATAAATTCCGGCTCGTTCAGCAGAGCCATCGCGATGATCACCCTCTGCTTCATGCCGCCGGACAGCTCGTGCGGGAATGCGGCCCCCCAATGCGCGCTCAAGCCCACCTCCGCAAGCAGCTCGTCGATGCGCCGATTGGCCTCCGCCGGCTTCATCGGCCGATGAAGCTTGATCGCCTCGAGCATCTGCATGCGGATATTCAGCACCGGATTGAGCGCGTTCATCGCCGCCTGCGGAATGAGCGCGATCCGGTTGCCGCGCAGCCGGCGCAATTGCTCGGCCGACAGCTCCGCCAGATCGAGCCCCTTGAGCCGGATGCTGCCTTCCACGCGGGCTGGCGGCTTGAGCAGCTGCATGATCGCCGCGCCGATTGTCGTCTTCCCGCTTCCCGATTCGCCGACGATGCCGACGATTTCGCCCGGGCGGACGATCAGGTTAAAATCCTTGACCGCCCGCACGATGCCTCCGTCCTTGGGGAACGTCACCTGCAGACGCTCCACAGTCAATACCGGAGCCTCCGCCCGATTGTCCATCCCCCGCTCCGACAAGCGCGCGTACAGCGTTCGGTCGGCGCGTTTCTTTCGCGCCGGGGCAGCGGCATAGGCGGACAGCCTCGGGTTCGCTTTCTCCTCCAGCCAGTAGCCGACGAACGTGCAGCCCAGCACGACGATAATGATGCAGATTCCCGGCGGGAGCACCCACCACAGCCACGCCTCCGTCAGGAAGGCGCTGCGCGCGTTCGCGTAAAACAGCATGCTGCCCCAGCTCTTGGCAAGCGGGTCCCCGAGACCGAGGAAGCTCAGCGACGATTCCATCATGATCGCCGCGTTGACGCCCTGGACGAACTGCGGGATCAGCAGCGGGAACACGCCGGGCAGCACGTGCCTGCGCATAATGTAGCCGTTCGTCGCGCCCATGGAGCGCGCCGCCTGGACCGATCCGCGCGAGCGCAGCGACATAATTTGCGAGCGCAGCTCGCGGGCCACCTTCGCCCACATCACAAGCGAGATGATCATAATCTGCGTCGCGATGCTCGGCTTCAGGAAGACGCCGATCACGATCATCAGCGGCAGGAAGGGCAGCGTCATCATCACGTCGACAAGCCGCATCATCAGCGCGTCGATCCAGCCGCCGAAGTACCCGGCTACGATTCCGATCGCCGCTCCGATCAGCATGACGCAGACCGCCCCGACGATTCCGACGGTCAGCGATACGCGCGCGCCGCTGACAAGCTCGGCCAGAATATCCTGGCCGATGTCGTTGGTGCCGAGCCAATGGGCCGCGCTCGGCGCTTCCAGCGGGCCGCCCGAACGCTCCTTGGCGTCGTAGGGCACCGCGAGCGGTCCAATCAAGGCCAGCAGCACGACGAGCGCGATCAGCCCCATGCCGATTTTGCCCAGCGCCGCCGCCCTGTTACTTTTCCCGCTCATCCGGCCACCCCCGATCTTCTGCGGTAACGCGCGCGCGGATCAACGAGCGGGTAGGTCAAGTCCGCCAGCATATTCGCCAAAATGACGGACACCGTGGACATGAGGAACACGCCCTGCATCAGCGTAAAATCCCGGGCCATCACGCTCTCGTACAGCAGGCTGCCGATGCCGGGATAGCTGAACACGGTCTCCACGATGACCGCTCCGCTGAACAGCATGCTGAGACTCATCGTCACATGCGTGTACACGGGCAGCATCGCGTTGCGCATCGCATGCTTGAACATCAGACCGCGCTTGCCCACGCCCTTCGCCTCCGCCAGCATCATGTAATCCTGCCCGAGCGCGTCCAGCATCGTCGAACGCATCAGCAGAAAATACGTGCCGATCGACGCGATCGTAATCGTCGCGACAGGCATGGCCAGATGCTCGGCGACGCTGACGTAATACGACCAATCGTCGGTGCGGATCATCGGCGCGGCCCCGTAAGTCGGAAACCAGCCCAGCTTGACGCCGAATACGGCGATCAGCACCATGCCGAACCAGAACCCGGGCATCGACTCCACCGTCAGCACGGCGGTCAGCAGCGCCGCGTCCCTTTTCCTGCCTCGGTTCCATGCGGCATACACGCCCAGCGCAACGCCGATGAGTGGCGTCAGCACCAACGGCGGAACGACGACAAGGAAGGTCCATGGCATCCGTTCCCTGAGTACCTCCGTTACAGGCTTGCCGTACTTTGTGGACAACCCCATATCCAGAGTCGCGACGCTGGCGATAAACCTGCCATACTGCTCCAGCACCGAGCCGTCCAGCTCCAGCTCCTTGCGCACGGCCTGGCGCTCGTCCGGCGTCATCTCCTCGTACAGCTCCTGGCCGATGACGAACGCGAGCGGATCTCCCGGCGCCAGCCGCGGCAGAGCAAAATTGATCGTCAGCGCGAGCGCGATAACGGCGAAATATTGTATGCATTTACGACCGAGCCGCAGGAAGAAAGAACTTCTTCCCGCAGCCCGCACAGTTGTCCGGCTGGACATGCCGCGCATCCCTCCTTACCTGACCGGTTATAGCGGCGCGCCTACGGCCGCCTTCTTGCCCGTCTCGCCCAGGAAGGAGAACTTGTGAATAATGCCGAAGCCGGGGGATTCTACCCAATCGTCGTATTTCTTCGCGTTGTAGGCCCAATTCTGCTCCGGATAGTAGACCGCGATCGCGGTCGGCTGGTCGTTATACACCGCCTGCATCTTGAAGGACACCTGCTTGCGGCCTTCGATCGTCGTCGTATCCATCCATTCCTTGGTCAGCGCGTCCATCTCCGGATAAGGAATATCGCGGCTCCACAGGTAACCCGAGCGATGCGACATAATGAATTGGTCCGGGTCGCCCACGCCGTGGGCGGTAATCGAGCTGAGCATGAAATCGTACTGCTTCTCCGAGGAACGCGCCGACACCGTGGACGCATCGAGCACCTCCACCTTCAGCTTAACGCCGATCGCCGCGTAATCGTCGACCATAAGCTCCGCCGCGCGAATCCAAGACGGCTCCGCGCTCGTCACGATCAGGCTCATGTTCATCGGCGAGCCGTCCTTGTACTCGCGAATGCCGTCGCCGTCGGAATCCTTATAGTCGAGCGTATCGAGCAGAGCGTTCGCCTGCGAAGGATCGTAAGGCTGCGCATTGTCCGGATTGGTCCACGGCGAGTCCGGGTGAGGGTAGCCCTTCAGCCCCGGCCGGCCATGGCCGAGCAGCACCGTGTCGGTAATATCCTGACGATCGATCGCCATCGACATCGCTTTGCGGAAATCCTCGTTGTCGAACGGCTCCTTCTGATAATTTTGCACCAGCTGAATAATCGTCAGCTCGTCGGTGCGCTGAACCTTGAAATCTCCCGCGTTGTCGAACGACGTCAGCAGCTCGGGCGGCACGCTCTTCGCCGAGACGTCGATATCGCCCGCCTTCAAGGAGTTAAACATCGCCGTCTGATCGGTAATGATCGGCATATATAGCGTCTGAACCGTCGGTTTGCCCAGATAATACTGCTCGTTGGTTTCGAACTTGTAATACTGCTCCGGCACGTATTCCACGAGCTTATACGGCCCCGTGCCGACAGCCAGATCCGTGAACTGGCGCGGGTTCTCCACGTTCTCCCAGACGTGCTTCGCCAGAATCGGCAGGTCGGCGAACGTGACCGTCTGCAGAGAAGGACAAGCGTATTCGCAGACGAACTCCAGCTCGTTGTCGCCGAGCTTATTGATTTCCTTAATGCTGGGCACCTCGTTCACGTGGTGGGTGTGGCGGTTCTGCGGACCGTCCCGGTAATACTCGTACGTGAACTTCACATCGTCGGCGGTAAACGGCACGCCGTCATGCCAAGCAATGCCGCTGCGCACCTTGAGGCGCCAGGTCAAGTCGTCGATCTGTTCGGCCGATTCCGCCAGCATCGGGATCGGATCGTCTACGTAAGGAGACGGACCGAACAGCTTATCGAACACGAGCTCCGTCATAAAGTCGACGCTGGTCGTATAGATGTTCAGCGGTCCCGCATCCGACGGGATGCCGATCGTCAGCTTGTCTACGGCGGCCGTAACCGCCTGCGCCGTCTCCTGCGGCGACGCGCTTGCAGCGCCGGCGGCGCCGGACGGACTGCCCGCGCTGTCGGTATTCGATGAATTGCTGCACGCCGTCGCGACAAGCAGCAAGGCGATAATTCCTCCCAAGATCCACTTTCCAGTAAAATGATGCATGAAAATTTGTCTCCTCCCGAACCCTTTGAGCAAGTATTTTATGACACTCACACGATATATGATAATGATTCTCATTGTCAACGGCTCCGAGGGGCGGAGAAAAGCCGTACTCTCTTGAGTTCCTTGCCTACGCACCGCATTATTCAAATTTTGAATAGTTTCATTGAAAGGATCGAGCCTTCCGTTCACCGCCTGCGCAACCGGGAGACAGGCATGGCCGTCTCACCGCATGCCAAATAGGACTGTCCCCTTATGGAACAGTCCTATCGCCATGTTGACGATTGCGCAACCTCGTCCTTTTGTTCTGCAAACGGTCGATTAACCGACTCAGCGCTGCGTATCGACCACAATTTCTCCTACCGCGGCATAAGCGTCGATCTGGAAGCTTGGCGTCCCGATCGTTCCGATTTTTTTGTTCGCGGCCTGCTTGCTGTATTCGACTTCATCGAGTCCCACCTTGATTTCCCCGACCTCGCTTTCCAGCTTAAAGCCGGCGTCCCGCGGAGACTCGCTCAGATGGATGGCGATTCTGCCCGCGTCCGTTCTCGCTTTCACATCGTTGGCAAGAACAAGGCTTTCCACAACGATTTCTCCCGCATTCGCTTCCAGGTCCAATTTTCCGGAAACGGCCTTCAGCCGAATGTTCCCCGCATCGATCCGAATATCCGCGGCTGTCGTCTTTACGTCGGAAGCTTCCACAGAGCCAAACGCGTTGCGCACCTTCAGCTTCCGGTACATTTTGTCCGGCAGAGAAATCCGCAGCTTTCGGGCTCCGGTCCGATCCTTAATCGAAAGTCCCGATTTCTCCTCGATTTTCACTTTCAACAAGCCGGACTCCACCTTCGCCTCGAACGCGAACCGATCGCGCAAACCGTCGTCCGCCAGCAGTTCCACTTCCGCCAGCTCGTCCGCCGAGCTTTCAATCCGAATCTCCATCGCCTGCGCGCTTACTTCAAGTTCCTCAATCTCGTCCTGTGCATAGGAACGCTTCTCCACAGAAACAAGCTTGTCCGAGCCCGAATCGTCGCCCATAACCGTTTGCTGAACCTCTTCCGTTATCGAGCCGGCCAAATCCCCGCATGCAGTCAGCGCCGTCGCCATAACGAGAATCGCGAACAGCTTCGCGTTATTTCTCTTTTTTCTCACCTTGTCCGCCTCCGGTTTCCTCCACTCTATCTTCCCTCATTATAAAGATACTTGCGGATGATCATTCATCATCAACCGCACAGCTGTTCCGGCGATAGCCAGTTATTGATATCCAGCGGCTCAATGGTTACGTTCATCTATATATTTTCCATCTCATAGATTTTTTGAAGGGGTATGGATGTGTTGCATTTTTTCATCGTCCGCCTCTGCGTTCATATATGATAAGACGGTACAATCTATCCAAGCCTTCTGGAAAAGCACGGAAGAACTATGGAAACCGGAGGACTGAAAGTGAGACGGCATATTCAAAGCCTCGTGTTGTACCTATTGGCGGACGATGGAACGAAACTAGCCGGTCAGATCGCCCAGCTTACGGTAGACGAATCGAATGCCGCAAAGGTAACCCTCGCGGACATAGCCCCCTATGGCACGGCGACGGACGCTCTGACCAATAAGCCTCTTCAAGGCGTAAAAGTCTCCGTCTATTGGGCGGATACCAAACTAAACCGCAGCATGGGCCGTAAGCCGAACACCCGTGTTGAGTTGCCTAGAGTCCAAGGGATGGCCAACCGAAATACGAATCTTCAGTCGACGGCAACGGATGGGCAATTCGGCTGGCTGCTTCCTCCCGACGGAGATTACTACGTCATTGCCGAAAAAGAAGGTTACAAAACATACGACGGCCACGGCTCAATCCTCCATGTCGGCAAAACTGCCGTCAAGTTGAACTTTGCTCTACAAGCAAAAGTACTGGAAAAAGGGGGATTAAAAGCGTTCGTCTCCGGCTACCCGAACGGAACGTTCCGGCCGAACGCGGGCGTAACGCGAGCCGAATTGGCCTCCATGCTGCTGAAGGCGTTAGGGCTCCAACCTCGAGCTTCAGCTGTCGAATACAGCGACGTTCCCGATACCAACTGGGCTGCCGGAGCGATCGCACATTGACCGAGCAAGGCTTGATGGGCGGTTATCCAGACGGTACCTTCGGACCAGACCGGCCGATTACGCGCGCCGAGTTCACCGTCGTGCTAGTCAGAGCCAATCAACTGTCGCAAGGGAATGGTGAATCTTCCCTATGCGATATCGACGGCCATTGGGCGAAAGGATCCATTCTTCTCGCCGAGCAAGCGGGTCTGATCCACGGAAATCCGGACGGCACGTTTAATCCGGATTCGAAATTGACTCGCGCTCAAGCCGTCGTCATTCTCAACCGTATGCTGGGCTTGACCTCGCAGGAGAAGTTCGAGCATCGGGAGCTATCGGACGTTCCTGCCGACTTCTGGGCCTACGACGACATTATGCGGGCTATCGCCGATCATGAATACCAGAAGCTAGGTAATGGCCTTACGCTCTGGAAGTAAGACAACTAAAAAACCGGAATCTGCCGCGGCAGACTCCGGTTTTTTAGTTGTTCTCCAGCCATATGTCATGCCACGGCATCGGCCAATCGCTCGCCGACGGGACGCTTATTCCAGGGATGAAGGTTATCCGCTTCGCCCAGGTCGCGAATAGAGACTCATTCCCTTGCTCGTCACTCGCTCCAGCGTTCGTCGTTGAGCTTCCCGCACGGCTTCCCACTGTTCCGTCCTTCCGAAGTAGTACCGGTACGTCAAGCAAAAGTGACGCAGCAGGGGGTGATAGATGCCCCCGAGCGGGTTTGAAGACACGCCCTAGGGTAATGCTTCTCACCAGTTGCACGTATAATTGCCTCATGCTATCATAAGAATAGAATCAAGGAGCCGGACGCCATCCGACTCCCCTGTACAACATTTGGGTGGGAAGCCTCCCCAGAGAAGACTTATTTGAAAATAACCCGTTCCCCTGGCGCTAACCTGGGCGGGTTATTTTCGCTTTTTCAGATAAGTGAGCAACGTCAGCAAAAACATGCCGAGCATAATCACTTCTGTAAGCGAAAATTGCATGAGCATCACCTCCACTCTGGAGGCGATACTTCCCCACCCAAGCCTATTGTACATCCGTATTATAACAAACTAAAAAAGAGATTCATAGAATATGGAAGTACCTGCATCTCAAGCGATTTATCTCTATTTTCATCATAATGACAAGCCTGAAGCTGCATTCGAAACCAGATCCTCGCGTCTGCTCATAACCTCAAAGATCATGTTAGCCCCGAGCTTGAACCCGTGAATAAAGGCGGCTTCGACATGTATGCTGTCCATGCTGTCGCACAAATCAAAATATTCTTCAAGTTCACGGTACATTTCCTCGTCCAACCTGCTACTCCACTGTTCCTTCATAGCACCAATTTGCCTGCCTAACGGTCGATACTCCGGATGAGACGGCACAATTGTCTCGTCGGGTTGAATCTGCCCACGGTATAAAGCTGACAGGATCGATTCCATGTTCATCCTCCCAGAATGTCATCGCATCGCTTGAATGAGGTTCCTGCACATGGTAGGATATTTATGCAGTCTGCTCACGTAGCGATTGCGTGCAGGAAGTAGCGGTATTCTTCTCGGGATGCTCGCTACTTCTTCTTTATTTTTGGAGATCGTCATACACCTTCTCAATCCCTTTGCGAACGATATCTGAACGTGTCGTATTTAGCTTCTCAGCGGAAGCATCGAGCTTGTTCATAATTTCCTGATCGACACGTATCTCAATCGTTCTGCTTTTGGGTTTGTCTGATGGAGGACGCCCCATTTTTTTAGTGGACATCGCTTCACCTCGCTTTTTGTCCTGACAACAATATATTATTGTCTGGACAAAAAGTCAATCTGATCATTTTGCAGAACAATAATTTTTCCCATCCAATACCACTCAGGACACGATGAGATGAATTGTCTCGTAGCGTCGCAAGCACTGAATTTGGTTGCCCATCAAATTCGCTTGTTAGGCGCATACTTCAAATTGCATCAAGCAGATTTGGCATAAGCAAAAAAAACCGTTACTACTCCTCCAATCAATCTCCTATCCCCTCACTCCCCATACTGCATCCGAAACTGAACCGGGGTCATGCCGGACAGCCTATGGAACGTGTGTACGAAATGGCTGTCGTCCTGGAAGCCGACCTCGGCGGCGATGTCCTTGACCGTGCGGGAACGCCCCGCGATCAGCAGCTCCTTGGACTTCTGAATGCGGAACCGGACCAAATATTGATAGGGGCTGATGCCCCAGCTTTTGCGGAACAGCGTGTTCAGATACTGCGGGCTGACGCCCAGCGTATCCGCCATGCGGTCGAGGCCGAGGTCCGGATCGCCGTATTTTTCCTCGATAAGCAAATAGATCGGCGTCAGCCTTTCATGGCCTTTGGACAGCGACGGCTGGCCGCTCGATCGGCCATACTGTTTCAGCCACGAAAGAAAAGCATAGACTTCGAGAGATCCGCTAATGCCCGCAAAATCGTAGCTATGGCCGATTCTCTCCCGATAATGCCCGTGAACGCCGGCAAGCGGGCAATCCTCGTCCCAGCCGATCGGCATCGCCACGGGAATGTCCAGCGCGGCGGCGATCGGACTGGCGAGCGCCCCGTCGAACGTCATAAACCAGGAGGACCAGCCGCCCGGGTCGGGCGCATAGCTGTGCGGCACATGAGGTTTCAGCAGAATACCCTGGTTCGGCTGCAGCCGGAAGGTCGTCCCGCTTACCGTAAACTCTCCGCCCCCCTCCACCGTATGAAGCCAGTGAAAATCCTGAAAGCCATGCTCCCGATGAATCGGCGTCTGATCGGTATAGCCGATGCTCGTCAAATGAAGCGGCAATCTCCGGTCCCACTCCGTCGTGACGAAATGCCTTCCGTAGTACATCCTCTCGCCAACCTCCTGGAGTTTCATTTTTCGATACGTTTTAGGCAGTATATTATATTTAATTCGGATATTCCTTCAACTACAATAAGGGCGTAAGTTGAATTATACAATATCCAACCGAGTAGAGGAGCGGATAAGCGCATGACGTTAAAGCTTGGTTTTATCGGAACCGGAGGCATTGCCAATCAACACATTCGCAATTTGGTGCAGATGGAGGGCGTCGAGCTGGCGGCGTTCTGCGACGTCGATGCCGGGCGGGCGCAAAAAGCCGCGGACGAGCACGCCGGAGCGAAAGCGTATTCGAAAGTGGACGATATGCTGGACGGCTCCCGATTGGACGGCGTTTACGTATGCGTCCCTCCGATGGCCCACGGGGAAGCGGAAGATCGGCTTGTCGAGCGAGGCATCCCTTTTCTGGTGGAGAAGCCGCTCGGAATCGACCGGGAGCTCCCGCGCTCCATCGGCGACAAAGTAAAAAATCGCAAATTAATTACTTCCGTAGGCTACCACTGGCGTTATAATGAATCTGCGGCCCTGGCCAAAAAGCTGCTGGCGGGCAGCAAGCCCGGCATGGCGCTCGGCTACTGGATGGGCGGAATGCCGATGGTTCCGTGGTGGAGAGTGCAGGCCGGGTCCGGCGGACAGTTCGTCGAGCAGACGACCCACATCGTCGATCTGCTCCGCTACGTGTGCGGAGAGGTGCAGGAGGTGTACGCGGCTTATGCGCTCCGGGTTATGGGAGACAAGGTGGAAGGCACCGACGTCCCCGATGTCGGCACCGTAACGCTGAAGCTGGCTAACGGCATGATCGCGACGATCTCGAATACGTGCCTGCTTCCGGTCGGCCATCACGTCGGGCTGGACATTTACACCGGCAGCGGCGTGCTGGAGCTTAGAGGAGACGGGCTCAAGGAAATTGCCGCCGAGGGCACGAGCGTGCATCCGAACGTCACCAACCCTTATTACGTCGAGGACGAGGCCTTCCTGCACGCCCTGCGTACCGGGGACGCTTCGCGCATTTTATCCGACTACGAAGACGCGCTGAAAACGCACGAAATTACGATCGCCGCGAACGAATCGGCTTTGTCCGGACGTCCGGTGAAGCTTGGCTGAGCGGATCATTACATTTGGGAGTCAGAGGAGGAGCTTGGAGCGACATGAAATTTTCGTTGTGCATCGGGGCTTACCAAGGCAAGGACGTCGTCTATCATCTGGAAAAAGTAAAAGAGCACGGATTCCAGGGTCTGGAATATTACGCGTGGTGGGATTTGGGCGATCTGAAGAAGCTGGCGGCGGAACAGGAGCGCATCGGCGTCGGACTTAGCGCCACCTGCACGAGGTTCGTCAGTCTGGTGGACGAGTCGCTGCGCGACGCTTATCTGGATGGCGTTCGCCAGACGATCGAAGCGTGCCGCATTCTCGGCGTTCGCTCGGTCATCTCCCAGACGGGCAACGTGCTGGACGGCGTGCCGCGGGATCGGCAGCGTCAGACGATGGTGGAGACGCTGAAGCGCTGCGCGCCTCTGTTCGAGGAAGCCGGAATCGTGCTGGAGGTCGAGCCGCTGAACGGACTGGTCGATCATGCCGGCCATTTCCTGCAGCGCTCCGACGAATCGGTCGACGTCATCGACCAGGTCGGCAGCCCGAACGTCAAGCTCGTGTTCGACGTCTACCATCAGCAGATTACCGAGGGCAACGTCATCCGCAACGCCACCGGCTATATCGACCGCATCAACCACTACCATATCGCCGACAATCCGGGACGCAAGCAGCCGGGCACCGGCGAGCTGAATTACGTCAACATTTTGCGGGCCATCAAGGGCACCGGCTTCTCCGGCTTCGTCGGCCTGGAGTGCGGTTACACGATCGATCCGGACGAGGCGATCCAGCAGTTTAAGGAAGAGATTTTGTCTCAAGTGCTGTAATCGAACAAGGAGGCCGCCGGAATGGCGGCCTCCTTTTGAATTGAGCGGTCTGCGGAACGTGTACTTTAATGAGGATAAGCCATCTCGAACTCGATGCCGCAAGGACCGCCGTCCGGGTTCGGCTCGAGATCGACGGCCGTGCCGTCGGCGCGGAAGAGCGGCCGATAGTGCGTATTGATGCGCGTGGCCGACGCATTGGCGTAGTGGCAGATGAACGCGCGGCGGAACCGGTCCTTCGTCTTGTTCCGGTAGGAGCCGTGGATCAGATTGCCGTTGAAAAACAGCACGTCGCCCCGGTCCATTACCGCCGGGATCGCTTTCTGATCCTTTGGCGGCTTAACGTAATGCGTGGTAAACGACTCGTTCGAGTCGGCCGTCTCCGGACAAGAAATGTCGTAGTCGCTCGTCTTCGGCACGACAAGCAGTCCGCCGTTCTCTTCGTTCGCCGCGTCGACCGCGGTCCAAGCGGCGATGCAGTTGCCCGGCTCCACCTGAAGGTAGAAATTATCCTGGTGCAGCGCCTGTCCGCGCGATCCCGGCGGCTTGTAGTAGAACATGCTTTGCGCGGCCAACGCCTCTTCGCCGTACAGATCGGCCAACACCTTCATCACCGGCTCGTGCAGCATGTATCTCTTGGCCGCTTCGTTGAACCGGTGAGGATGCATGACCCGCGGATACCTCTTCAGCGGATCGGCGTTCTCCCCGTTCAGATCAGGCTCGAAATAACCGGGCACCGCCGTATGACTCATCTCCTCGAACGTCTCGTCGATCTCCCGCAAATCCGCCTCGGAAAACAATCCTTTTACGATGACATAACCTTCCCTTTCGAAAAAAGCAAGCTGCTCGTCCGTCAACGTCTTCCGTTTCGTTTCCATCTTCATCGCTCCCTGCTGGCAATTTCATTGCTCTTGACATCAGCTTACCCGCTTTCGTATGTTGGATGAAGTAAGATTGCTGCTGTAAAGTACCTGTATTCTGCTGCAAATCATGCCGAATGGAGATTGCCTATGCCGCGCCATAACCGTTCCGGGGAATATGCCGATACGCCGGGGGACACGATGCTCGCCGGACACTTTCACGAAACCGACCGCTACTTCATCGGCCGTCCTGAGGGAAGGGACGACTGGCTCATTGTCATGACGTTAAGCGGGGAGGGTTATTTTCGCACGCCGGCGGGCGAGAAACGCTGCCCCGCCGGTCAAATCGCGATTCTGCGCGCCGGAATCCCGCACGAGTACGGAACGATGCCGGGACAGCAGTGGAACTTCTTCTGGGCGCACTTCGGCAAACTATCGGAAACCAGCTATTTGCCGGAAGAGGAGGTGCTCGTCTCCGAGCTGCCGGAAGGCGAAACGCGCAAACGGGCCTACCGTGCGTTCCGCAGCCTGCTCCGCGATTCCCGAGAGCGTTCGGCCTACTGGCAGGCGCTGTTCGAGAACGCAATCCGCGAATTGCTGCTGCTCGTGGCGCAGCGCCTGGAGAAGCGGCTCGATCCGCGCATCGAGCAAGCCCTGCAGTTTCTGTCGCAGAACATGCAGGAGGAAATCCGGCTGGAGCGCGTAGCCGCCGCCGTCGGCCTCTCCTCCTCCCGGCTCTCGCACCTGTTCAAGCAGGAGATGGACGTTCCGATTCTCGACTACCTGAACGGCATGAGGCTTCGGCAGGCCGCCCTGCTCATGCGTCACATGGGCAGATCGGCCACCGAAGCCTCTCTCGACGTTGGGTTTAACAACTACAATCACTTCGCGGCTTTATTCCGCCGCATGTACGGGGTCAGTCCGCGAGGTTTTTCCAATTCACGCTAAAATTAATAGGTTTGGCCGACCGTCTCGACATATTTGCCGCTCGTTGAATCCTCGAAGGGGAGGCTCCCGCATCCGGCCCTCTATTCGGAGGCCTCCGCCTGCTTGAAGTAATACGCGGCGCCGGACTTGAAGCCGTTGGCGAAGTTCACGATATCCGCGCTTCCCTTCACTTCTTTGCCGACCTGTACGTCTTCGAAATGCTTCGCCAAATAATCGAATTCGGCGTCGGCCATTTTCAGCTTAAGCGGGCTCATGTAATACTCCAACTTGGCCAAATCTTTATTGTCCATCATTCCGCCGAGCACCTCGCCCAATCCGTAGGTGTATTTTTTGGCTTCTTTAATAATCTCCTTGTAATCGTCCAGCTCCAGGGAAAAGGCGCTCACGCTCCAGACGGACGAACTGACTCCGATAAAAGCGCCCGTCATAAACACCAAATAATCGTCGCCGGTAGGCGATACGGGCTCAAGCGCCATCAGATAGTCGGCAAACCCGCCGTGCTCTCCCGTATCCATGACGGCAATCGTCTCGTAGGTCTCCGGATCGATCTCCAGCCACGCCCAACGGTTCTCTCCGTATATCCTCGTCGCTTGATCGGGAATCAGCATCGCATTGGAGGAGTCCTTCGCCCGTTGTTGGAGAAGCTCCGGGAAGCCTTTTTCCTCCATGTATTTCAGATCCTCCTTGCGATTGGCGGGAAGGCTCAGGATAAGCTTGGCATCGTCCGGGCTTCTCGACCACACCTCCATGAAGTCCGCCGAATTGCCCGGCAGCACGGCGCCCTCGAACCGGGAAGCGTACAGACCGCTCATAATATGGAAAGCCCGCTTGGACTCCTCCGTACCCCGATGCAGCCTATTGGCGGATTGCTGCAGGTCGACGCTTGTTCTCAGCTGCGATGAACCGTCCTTGGCGCGCACGGTAACGACGATAACCCGTTCTTTATCGGTACGGCCTGCAGTCACGTCAAGGCTGTGGGCAAGCTCATCCTCATAGGTCGTCTGACTGGCAATAAACCGGTATAAAATATTGCGCGTATACCAGACAAGCGTCGAGTGGTCATCCGGCCGCTTCGCTGCCTGATAGGCGCGGTCGGCCGCCTTCTGGATCGTTCCGGTCGCTGCGGCGGACAGGTCCGGAAGATTGACGGCCAGCGTGTGGAACACGCCGCCGATCTCCTCCCCTTCCTGAAGCTTCGTTTCGTGAACAAGCTTCTTCTGCGGCAGCTGAACTTCGATTCGTACGCCTACGACCTTGAATTTCCGAGGATCGATCTGCTGATCGCCTGCGATTTGTATCGTCTGATTTTCCAGAACCGCGGTATACAGGCCATTGGCTCCGCCTACGCGAATATCCACCGCCTCCTTGCCTAACTGATCCAGGTCAAGCGAGGTATTCAGCACGCGCACTTCCTGTATTCCGGGGTCGCCGCCGCTTTCGCTGCCTCCCAATGCGCCCGCCACGTCTCCTGCAACGGCATTCACTCCCTTGTTTTCCTTCGGTTTGATTTTGTAATAGACGCTGATCGTGCTTTGCACAGGCGTCATGCTCCGTCCTTCTTGCCCGGCGGGGAGGAAGACCAGCCCGGTCAGCTCGGACAAATCCTTCATGAAGGGCACGACAAACACTTTCGCTTTGCCCTGCTCGTCGGAATAGGACCAGGCCGGCAAATCTTGCAGCTCCGCTTTATCCACGCCGCCCAATTCCATCAAAGCTTGCCTGCCCTGATCGGTCAGCTTCACCATTCTCAGCGACGGGCTGTAACCGAGCTTGGCCAGCAGGCCTCCCGTCAGATTGGCCAAGTCCCCTTCCGTTCCCCACCCCTGGGTCAGCACGGACTCGGGCGAATTGCGGTACATATAGTAATAATCCGACGCTGGCAGCCATTTCAGCCCGTTGATCAGAGCTTGAAAATCCGCCAACGTTTTCACCGACTGCATTTGCTGCAGCCCATGCACGGTCGGCAGAGGAGCCGGAACCGTCTCCCTTGGGCCGTTCCCGGCATCCAGATCCGCCGTCTGCGCGGCATTTGGCGACGACTGAGCCGCCGCCAGCGCTTTGTATTGGCTGATCGCTTCCGTCAGCGCCGTCGACAGCTGAATATCGAACTTCCGGTCAAGCTCGGGAGACACCCGTTTGACCAAAAGCCCCTCCTCCTGGAAGACGTCCTTCGTCACCGGCAGCTCCAGGCCGCTGAAATAGGCGGATTGCAGCTTCCAGGATAATTCAGCCTGCTTCGCCGGGAGAGAGAAAACAAGGAAGCCGCGCCGGGAAGTCCCGTCGAATACCGCCCAGTCCTTATCGATGCCGAGCAGCAGCCCGTCGGTGATCGGATCGGGCAGCAATTCCGGCGGCTCGTCTGCGAATTGCCCCCCCTCCGCAACCAGTCGGAAGGATTCCCTGAACCCGGACGTGCCGGAGCCGTCCTTGATATCGGCAATCGTTACGTCCGCCACGATATAGTCTCCGCTGCCGGACTCGATGTTTCTCACTCTGGAGAGCGCATTTACCGTAAGCGCCATGCCGTCTCCCTGGTAAGCCGAGCGCTTTGCGCTGCCTGAGCTATTGCCTGATCCATTGCCCGCGCTCGCAGCACCTGAACGATCGCCCGCACCATTGCCCGCATCCGCAACGCTTGCGCTATTGCCCGAACCATTGCCCACACCCGCAGCGCCCGCCCCCTTGCCGCCGATCGGCAGAACGGTCGCTCCGCCATACAAATCGACGTACAGGTCCATCGGCATGCTTTTCAGAGCGTTCGGCGTCTGGAAAGCGAATCTCGCCTTGTTGGAGGAACCGGGCCCTATCGTCACAGGCCGCAGCAATCCGTAGGGCAGAAGCGCGGTAGCCGTATTCACCGGAATAAGGAACGGCCCCTTTCCGGTCTTGACGCTCAAATAAAACCGTTGCCCGGGGTCCAGCTTCAGATCGGCTTGAACGTTGGAGTTCAATTCCGCGTCTATCACCTTGAATACGCTCGTTTTTCTTTTCAGCTCGACGTTTTCGATTTTCTCCATCTCGCTGCTCGCCTTCAACGTCAGACCGAACGTATCCGACAGCTTGCCCGTTACGCTTGTCGGCAGCTTGGTCAAGGCAAGCTCCTCCCGCTTCGGAGGCGCCCCGACCAAGGACAGCGCGATATGACCGTACGTCGTGTCATAATAATTCAGAGATGCCTGCTCGATCCTCTCGTCGGGAACGAGGAAGACCAGCACTCCCCGAATCGTCTCATCGGGCCGGATGGACACGCTGCCTTCCCCGGGCGGAGCCAGAGGCGTCTCTGCCAGCCAGGTTGCCGTCGAAGCCGGGTAAGAGCCGGATTCATTCACATCCATAAAGAAATGAGAAGCGAAATCGGGAATCAAATACGGAACGCCTTCCGCATAAATATTTTTGATATCCATATCGACCGCGGCAAAGCTCTTTCCGGGAGGCGCGTCAACGCCTTTCAGCCGCTTCAGGAAATAGATCTCGCGAGCGCTCCATTCCACGGCCTTGTTCTTCCCTTTCACAGCGTTTAGCGGAATGCGCTTGTAAATCTTCACGTCCTCGCTCGGAATATCCCGACCATAGACAAGAGAAGCCGTCGCAAGCTCGTATTACGCGATTTTCTTGCCGGCCTCGTAGCCGATCGTATCCAGCGCAACCCGATCTTGGGCGTTCAGCCTCACGGGAAAGTCGACCAACTGGCTGTCCGTATATTGACGAGAGACACCTTGCTCCGAGCCGTTGTTGATGGAAAGGGACAACGACACCTTCTCGGCAGGCTTCCGCTTCACCTCGGCCAATGCCTCCTGGAAGGCTTGAGCCAGCACCTGCGGATCTTCGGAGATGACGTATTTGCCGCCCGACTTGTCCGCGGCCCATTGGAACGCTTCTTCGCTCTCTCCCGTTCCCAAGCCTACCCACAGAACCTGAATGCCCTCCTCCTTGATGCCCGACAGGATTTTCTCGAACATTTCCTTCTGATACGGCTCAACGTCCAAAGCCGCGTCGGTCAAATAGACCATCACTCTTTTGTCCGAAGGAACCTTCTTTAACGAGCGGTACGTCGCGGACACGGAGTCGAGTATGTTGGTGCCCCTGCCGACCTCAAGATGGCCCAGCGATTGCAGAATCTCCGCCTTGCGGCGGGTAAACACCTGTTCAACGCTAATTCCGGAGGAAAAGCTGATCAGCTGCATCAGGCTATTTTCCGGAATTTGCCCGATAAAATCGTGAAAAAGGTCTTTCATCTTATCGATCCGGTAGTTGCCGTCCCCGCTGGCAGGATCAACATCCATGGAGCCGCTGACGTCCAGCGTCAGAGAGATCGCCGGAACGTCGGAGGGCGCCTGCTCCTTCGGCCGTTCGTAGATCAGCTCGAATTGATTGCCCAGCCGGTCGTTAATCGAGGTAAACACATGCGCAAGCACGGCTGCGTCCTTGGCGGAATAATAGGTGCCTTCCGACATTCCGGCCAGCTCGAGCAGCGTCGCGGAGTCGTGATCCGGGCCGAAGCCGATCATGAACAGCGGAATGCCCGAGGCTTTGACGGCCTGCACCACCTCCTGCTTGGTCGCTTTGCTCCCCGTTCCCGCTTTCTCGGCGCTGCTGTCCACGCCGTCCGAGAATACGACCATCGTCGGCCGCTGCTTCTCCTGCAACAGATCGAGTCCTTGCACGATAGAATCGTATAAGGCGGTATTGCCTTTCGCTTTGACCTGCTTCAGACTTTCCAGCACTTCCTTTTTGCCGATTCCCGGCAGCAATCGCGCCTCCGAGTCGAAGTCGATGACCTGAATGCGGGCGTTCTCCGGAAGTCCCTGAATAAAAGTCCGCGCGGATTCCAGCACCTGATCCATCGACTTCGCCATGGAGCCGGAGGAGTCGAGCGCCAGGACGACGCTGGGCGGGATTTGCAGCCGATCGAGCTTGAGGACTTTTCCCGGCCGCCCCCCTTCGAGAATCCGGATATCCGCCAACGTCGGGGTATATTTGGGACTTTGGGAATCGAGCAGCATAAAGTCGATCTTGGCCCGATCCCCCTGCTCGGCGATCTTCTCCATCTTGAGCAGGCTCTCTCCGCCGCTGGAATCCCCCAGCTCGTCGTTGCTGTAGGAGTTGGCGAGCAGAGGCTTGATTTCAAGCTCGGTCATCTCTCCGGCGCTGACCGGAATCAGTCTTGTATTCAGGTCGACAGCCCCCGTCTGGCCGCCCCGCTGCGTCGCCTTTACATTCCAATAGCCGGGAGGGAGCCAGAACAACGTATCTCCTTCCGGCGTCTTATCGCCCGTCAAATTAAGCTCCGGATGGCTCATCGTCACCCCCGGGGACATTTCCACCTGGATCGAGCCCAGCATGTTTCCCCGAACCTTCAAGGCGCCCAACTGCTCCCCGTCCCGGAACGAGCTGATTTCCTCCCCCTCGTCGAGCGTAAAGGAGATCTCCCGGGGATCGGAGCCGCTGCGCCAGGTCACTCTCCACAAAATAGGCACGGACGGGTCCTGCGGAATATCGCTTAACGTATACTCCTTGGTTTTGTACACGTACATCCACTTGCCGTATTGGAGATCCCTTCTGTATTGGCCTTGCTCGTAGGCCCCTTTTCCGAGCACCTGCATCTCGCCTTCCGCCAGCGTGGCTTTGATGCTCTGGTATTTGTGATCCTCATTATTCGTCATAAAATAGAGTTCCTGATTGTTGAAGTCGGCGGTTTTGAAGGTTACAGTCTCTCCCTGCCGCAGCTTCAGCTCCCGGTACGCCGTCAGCAGGTACCCTCCGCCGTTCTTCGAAGCCACGCCCCACCAGCGATGTCCTTCAGGGTCGTCGACGCGCATCACCCATTTGTCCTCTGCCGGTCCCCGGTAAAATGCGCCGCCAAGCTCCGCAACGTACAAATTCAGATCGTCGAACGGATCGACCGTTTTATCCGTCCACTCCACCTGCATCTGCCAGGCCGTGCCGCTGGTCATTCGCGACGTTTCCATATTGTTTTCATCGATATAGCGAAGCTCCTGATATTGGTTAGGCAGCAGCTTGACGGATTCGTAGTTATTCTGGGAGCCGAAAGGATTCAAGTAAGGAATCGCGATATCCCACTTTCCGATTGCGTACGTCTTTCTGCGGGGGGCCTCCTTAACAACTCCGTTTACCTCGGAACCGCCGGCTGCAGCGGAGGGATTCAAATCCATCACTCCCTGGATTCCGCCGGGCTTGACTTCGTTATTGCCGCCGAATATCGCGATAGCGCCGTACGCCAAAATGCCGCCAATCAGAAGGAGAAGGGCGATTTTGACGTTCTTTTTAATGAACAGGTTTTTCATTACAGACCTCCGCTTCTGTCTTGTTCCGGGAAGTACGATCGCCAACCCGCGTTATCCCCTGCCTTCCCCTTTCAATCGACATCCGAAAATGTATGGCCGCAGGAAGAACAGAAGCGCGCGTCGATGGGAACGGATTTGCCGCAGTCGCAATCCTTTTCATTCGCGAGCAATTTGATCTGCTTTTTTAATTCCTGAATTTCGTTTTCCAGCCTTAAAATCTCCTCTATGTTCGTATGATAGTCCGCTTGCCCGCCTTCCGGTTCGCGATTGTTCGCAGCCAGAAACACGATCCGGCCAATATCCCGATAGTGCTGCTCGATTTCTTTTTGCTTGCCGCCGCTCTGCATTTTGAGCTTATTGACTTCCACCAGCGTCTTCGCCTTGCTGCCCGCTTCCGAAAATCCCGATTTCACTTTGTCCATAAAACTCATCGCAATTCCTCCAATTTTTATGAAAATGGTCTGCCTTACTCCCACCACGCGATCCTCCGGCAACTCCCTCTCCCCAATTTAGCACCGCGGCATTTTTTGCGATATTATACCTTCGTATACTTTTGAGTCCCTTTGTCCGGCAAACGTAAAAACACCGCCCCCCGATTGGCTGCAAAGCAGCCTTCAGAGAGCGGTGTTATATTAATTAAAATTAGACTCCTTCATGATAATAAACTCGAACTCTATATTTAGGGATAAGAATTGAACCAACATTGGCTGGAATGTCCCCATGAGAATGCATAAAGAAAGCTGCGATGCCGGGTAGGCTCGCAGCTTTCCTTCAGATTTCAAATTCTACCGTACAGACGAGACGCGTGTCAGTGTCATTGGGGGCGTCTCCATCGATTTCATAGCGCTCATACTCGCATACGATCAAGCGATACGGTTTGTCCCCTCGGGGACTTGGCAATGTAATTTGGCCAATCCATGTTTCTGGATTTTCAATTGGCGCCAGATAATAAGTAAAGTTGGGAACCGGCAACCATCCCTGCTCATGTTTATGCGGATCCATCGTCTCAAGCTTTACCACAACTGCCCCGATTAATGGCCCACTCGGAGCAGGACCGGATAGGCTGACGTTTAACTTGCGTGAATCGGCCAGATCCTCTTGGATAGTAACTAGTCGGTTGGAGGCTGTCTGGATAAAATCCATCAACACCACAGGTGAGAGGTGTGCGCCTTTTAAAGACATAGGTTGGTAACGTGCCAGCGCCAAACGAACAAAAGGAAAATACTCATTGTAAGTGTTAATATCCACATTGCAGTACCAACGTTTATTATCTTGGTCATATTGTACGGTATGGCCCGCCACATGAAAGTCTGTGTTGGGCACTTCTTGTAAATCATTTACAGTATCCTTAACAACTGCTCGCTTGAAATCTTTAAGTTGGGGCAGGGAAGGAAATTCTCGTGTTTCACTGTTTCGGATACAATCTTTGCCCCACTGCGTAATATAAGATACTGGAATTGAGGCGCTGGTAAGGTCGGGCCAGAGAATGACTCCAAGCAATTCTCCTTCGCCAGATGAGAACCATGGCCGGTCCAGATATATTCGCAATCCGCCACCCTTTCGATGAATCTTCGTTCCGTTCATGTCGTGTTCACGCTCCCATTCAAACGCGGGAACGGCATATAGCACCTTAGGCGAAGCAGGAGGGGCCGAATTATAAATATCCAGAGTCACACTTTCCGACGATCGCGTAATTGGACCGGGGAGATACAAATACAGAACATGAACCGACTCCCCTTTCCGTATAGCGCCAGTAGCGGTTCGGGTAATGGTTCCACTGCCGTAATCAATTGTATAATCTTTTTTTCGCTCGTATTTGATTTTCTTGTCTTTGCTAAGCACAATCTCCGTGTTCTCAACGATACGCGTGTGTCTCAGCTCCGTGCCCTGAGAACGATTTAGCGTACACCAATCTTCATAACGAGTATGAAAGTACTCACTAAACCGACTCGTGGCATCCGCGGTATAAGTCACCCGGCGGTACTTGGTATCGCCAAATTCATGCCGGTGGTCCAAGTCCAAAGTAGTTTCGTTCGTAGTGGCGTCTACTTTAATTTCACTAACATGAGCTTGATGAGATATCGTCATACATTCGGGCTCGGATAACGCATCTACAGGCTCCTGCCAGCTTGCACTAATATCGAGTTTAACGGTTGACTTTCCATCCATCCCAATGGAGCCCGTTAAAGTTACATAGGTCTGACTCTTTTCTCGGTTTGGGACAATTTGTTGAAAGACTGGCTCAATCAGTGGCTGCCTAACAGCATGCACGAGGGTTAGTTCTCTGTTAGGTGTTAACATCCATAGTCGGCCTTCAAGCGCTAGCCTTCGTAGATAATCGCGAGTAGCCGCTGATGCAAGCGCGGGATCCGCTTCTTCTATTATTTGACGAATTCCCATCAAGTTATAATCCTCATCTGACAGGTAGGAGCTTAGACGGATGGTTGCTGTTTCTGCCTTTGGCAAATACACCTTTAATAATCGGCGGTGCGGATCCCAGTTAGGTTTTTCGGTACCCTCTTCAAGCCGCAAGCGGAAAGGCAGTGCCTCGAACCAGTCACCTTCAGTAGAAAATGGTATCATTATTGTCTGGTCAATTCCCGCCCCAGGTAGTCCTAGAAACGCGGCCCCCCGTGAGACTGGATCAGGCAAATAGGGTAAACGGAGCTGCGGATCTTCGTGTGGCTCTTCTGAAAAACTGCCGTCTTTATTGATCATAAGCTGGTATGCATTAGGATCCAAACCTGACGAAATATCAAAACATCCGTGTTGTTCCGCCATTACTTGAGATACTTTTGGTGGCGCAATGTGACGCTCATTATAGGATTCAGCAGACGAGTTGAAATTACTTCGTATGACCAGATGATGTACCGACTCACCTGGACCAGTGTCCTTTCTTAGAACGACAACTGGAGATTCCACAGGTTCATAGCGGCTATAGAGCAGATCTCGCGTCTGAGCGGTGTCCGCAACTGACTTCGGTAGCATTTCATTCCAGTTCCTGCTGTTGCCGGCCAGATCCACAGCCCTCATCCGAAATCGATAAGTCCGGCCGAATCGTAGTCTGGGAAGAGATCCTGAAACAGGTTTGAAGTGGGTCTCCAATTGAAAATTACTGCTGGCATTATTGCTCGCCGATGCGACAGCATCCTGTGGGTCGATGACCTTACCGGGTCGCGGCGCTACCAAGCTCCAGCCTCCCCAAGTAAAAAGTGACTGATGGAGATAAAAATCTGGCGAAGTTTTGTCTGCGGCCGTTGTTAGACCCATGGAAATAAACCCCTCGTCGGTGAGCCTAATCCTATGATTGCCGAAGATATATTTACCCTCTCTTCGGCACAAAGAATGCCAAACTTCGGACTCAGAATCCCATACGTCGACGCGATACCCGCGTACCAACTGCTCCGCAAACAGTAAACCTCCTCCACTCTCGACGTCGGCATTAAGTCCGACGCTGCTATTAAGGGTTTGGGACAGCTCCGAGGCTCGATCCGCATGCACAATAGAGATGCCATTGGAACGGAAGGAGGGGAGAGCGCTTCCCGTGGAGTAATCCAACTGTTGATTCCCCGCAATGTTCCGGACAAATTCCAGAAACTTAAGTGAAGTACTATCCGCATCCACCTGAATGACCGAGTAAGGTTCCACGTCATCTACAGGATTAATTTGCCTATCGACAAGTTGCACATATCCTTCTGATATTCCTAAACTGGCTGGGGCTGCTGTAAAGCTGTTATGGGCAAGGTCGATCGAATACTGGGTCTCGGGGCACCGGTCTATGCTATCGCCTAGTGTCGATGTCCAGTTGGGTACGATAGCTACACTTCCGACCAAAGGAATCCCTGCTTCGAAATCCACTTCTAGATCGAATGCCAGGGCCAATTCACGGAGCAATAGCGGATAATCTCCGAGACTCGAGATGACTTGGTGAAAATCCAATGTTGGGATTTGAGGCTCTACTCTGGATTGAGGATCACGTTGCGGATAGAATTGCTGCAACTGATATAGATCATTTCGCCATTGATCAATATCCCGGCCCTTTATTGATTCTCGTGGCAGTGCCAATTGTTCACTAAGCATTTTTTCTATTTCTTGTTTGGCTCGCTCGGTGGGAATAAGATTTTTCAGATATCCCCATTTTTCTTCATCAAAACGTGGGTACTCAGTTGGCTGTTTTAGGGCCACCTCTTGATAAATACGTTTGATCAACCGAAGAATGTTGCCAACAGGATAGGAGCGGATCTGTCGCTTGTGAAACTCGTCAGGGTTAAATACATAGGGCAGCACAGACGTTTCCACTGGAAACAATACTCCCCATAAATCCCATCGAGGTGTAGTCGTACTTACGACAGTTGCCTTCAGCGTAGGGCCATTAATAAAGCGAATAGAGAAATCTCGATTTTTTTTCGGCCAAGTCAGGAAGTCGGGAAATTGCTGAAGCTCCAAAGTTCCATCCGGGCGAGTTGGTTCTGTACCATCACCCATCAATCTCGGAGAGACTACAGCTGAAAGGCGTAGTCTTGGCTTATGATCAGCTATTACCCCGTTCGGATGGGCCGTCCATAGCACAGTCTGTTTAAGCATATGGAATCCTCCTTATATTAAGCAAAGGCACTACAATATGCATACCATTCATCTTCATTGATCATTTCTTCGATGAGGGGGTCTCCATCAGAGCCTGAGAACTGTTTTTCCACTGTCAGGTTCACACTCTTGGTCGTTAGAAGCAAATGTATCTTTACCGTCAACGTCGCTTGTCCCCATGCTTTACCAGGGTCACGATAATTTAGACTAAGATAGAACTCAGCAGAAACTGTGACTAACCCGAGTACTTGTAGCACTCCGCCGCAGCGCACATAGCCCGTGAGTTGGCAAATGCGCCTGTCTGGGGCGACATTCTCCATCCTGTAGTATATGCCCGCCATTAGGTAGATCCCGCCACTAGCCACTCCTAGATCGAGCGCTTGATTACCGCCGAATTCAAAGGAGGCTTCAAGCAATTTGATTGGATTAGCTTTGTCCAGCGACAACATAATGCCGAAAAAGCCACCGCCTCCGAATGTTCCGACCGTAAGCACGAAGGGATTCTCCCGCGAAGCGAATGCAAAGTAAAAAGTAGCAGGAGAGCCATCAAAGGGAAGATTAAAGCGAGTGAAGAATGTCAGGTTCTGAAGAGCCAAAATACCCAGTGTCACGTTAGGAATTGCCATACTGGAACTTACAGAAACCCCTGATGGCGTAACATCAATCCCTGAATCCTCCCCAACAGACTTCAGGAAATTCTGAAGGCTTGTTACAAATTGCAGTGCGCCACCAAATTCAACATTTTCGATCTTGGGGCTGACTACCGGCTTTTGGCCACTTCTTGCTTTAAAGGTCAATTCGCTGAAATGCAGAGTCAGGAATTGAGTTGTCTGGTCAGTACCGATCAGATTAACCTTGAAATTACGCAGTTCCCCAGTGACATCGTACGTAGATTCCGGAGAGGTCAGTTTGGTGTAAATCAAGGCAGAGAGTTTCATTGAGGTATCTTTGGTTGCCTCAAAGATCTTATCCGCATCGGACTGCATTTGGGGCTCCAATCTATAGAGGGTCTCAATGGCTTCAGGCGCTTTATTCCTGTCTTCGTGTCCATTTACCTTCGGATAAATCACTCGGTTGGTCAATTGGGGGATACTGCCTGGAAATTCAGAAACATTTACAGCTTTAACAATCTCTTTGAGTAGTATTCCACCCAACAATTTGGCTTCTCCGAGAATAAGTCCCGGATCTAAACAATTCGTAATCGCATTTTCCGCTACTGGGCCGTAAGTGCGTGACAGACCTTTAATGGATAAATCAGGCGTAATAATACCACCTGCCTTGTCTCCTGGGAAAGGCTTTGGAACAGCGGAAGGCAGTTTGAAAAATACTTCTCCCGGGTTGTTATCCTTATTTTCCAACCCCCATTGAAGATAGGTGTCGTCATATTGAAACAGTAATTGTTTATCATTACTGTCGAGATCGCTGCCATCTGCATCTGCACCTGCAATTTGCTCAACTGCAGGAATCTTGACGTCTGCCGCGCTCATAAGGGGATAGAATTTCGGTAACTCATTGGTAATCTCTGCTCCAAAAATTAAGGAATTCGTAACGAACTCAGTGTCCCCAGGTTGGTGCGTGGGTGCAAAGGATACCTTTTGCCCATCCATTGACCGTTGTTGTCGCAATGGACTATATTCTGCAATGAGGTCTTTAACCAAATCATCATCAGAAGAATCATTCTTTATCTCCACGAAAGCAAATGCGTGGGTAAACTCAGTCCATTTACCTCCTTGGTCTTCTCCCTCCAATTGGAATAATAAATCTTGGTTGTCGACCTGCAGCCATGGTGTTACTTGGACATGAGGTGTTTGAAGAGTCTTTATCCTAATGCGTTTGTAAGGGAAATTACGGCCTTCATTCGGCATGCCAGGTGCCGGATAGAACCGTTCAGGCTCGCGAACGACCACAATTATCCAAGATACGAGATAGGCTACCATCTCTTGGGAAGGGGAGAGCTCGCATCTGCGCTCGGTGACAGTGATCTTGGCCGCACGATGGCCGAAGGGGAATAGATATCCCTCACGAACTGTTTTGACATAGTTGTCGCGTCCCATAGCCGCCCTGTGGGTCCAATTGCTTAAATTAGGGAGTGTAGAAGTCGGATCATATGGCCAATTCCCCTCGATGTTTAACCAAGCGCCCAGCGAAGAAAGCATCATGTTGTTAACTTTGATAGCCTCAAGATGGTTCGAAGAGTTAATAACAATATCTTTGCGATCCTTTTCATCCAGTGACATCTGGAAAGGATTTGTTTCGTCCTTGTCCTTGCACCAGACTGCACGCACGGTGCGCAAAGAAGTCTCCTGTTCATCGACGCCGTCCTTTGTTCGCACCCCTAGTCGAGTATGCCAGAGCTCGGTCATCCCACCGTGAGTTATTGGTCTAGCTGCATGTCTCCATCCTGCAAACCAGTTGGGAGAGAGGACGAGCCGGTAAGGAGCCTCAATTGCCGTATGCTCCACGCTCGGAGCCTCTGTTTCTTGCGCTGGTAGTTCTGGTACCAACAAAGGGTTAGTCTCGTCTAGGTTATATCCTGTTACGTGGCTAAGTAAAAGGTTAGGGGCGACTGGTGACGGCATGGACGATGGAACGACGCTCTGTTCAAAGCTGCTCCAATTGAGAAGCGTCTCCAATGCATACGGAAGCTCGCTCACTGTTCTCGGAACACGGAAGGCTAGCCGGCTAGGTCCCGCCATGCGTACAGATACTGGTGGGTTTGGATACGACTGACCTTCCGGGAATGCTTCCTCCGCGATGTGTTGCGGGGGGAAATAGACAATCAGATAGGCAGGTTTGTTGGCTGACACCTGTTCCCAATGAGCATGCTTGCCTCCGCCGGCTCGAAAGGACATGTTCACAAAAGCGACTCGGAGCGACAGCAAATCTTTTGGACGAAGCAATGAAATCGTGAGATCCGACATAGCCAGAATCGGCGATGGGAGTTCCGGGTCGATTTGTAAAGCAGGCAGTCCTAATGCTTCTGTATTTGCAAAACCTGTATGCCGTCCAATTCCTGCCGGATATATACCTAATACATTGAAAGGCCTGGCTGGAATTGCCTCTACAATCATCCCCTTCAGGGGCGCGGCAAAAGATAACAGGGCTGGTGCAACAACGGCAGACTCAATACGTTTGTCCCTGGCGACTAGCACAAAATTGGAACCCTGTCCGTCACCTAAGAGCAGGCTGCACCCGCTCAGGTGGTACCAGATGGGTTCTGTGCTGAAACGTCCAAATTGTGCAGCTTGCATCGTGCTCTCGTCAAAACCCATGGCATAGCGTACATTGAAGAGAAGAAATGGATTTGGCATACCATGAAGTCTAAATGTCCAGACTTTCTTATCTTCTTGAGCTGGCTGGGCAACAAATGCTTGTTCTTTACTTCCATTTCCATTGACCGCTGTTTCTAAATGTAATTCATCATATAGATAATTCGTAAATTCAGGTGGTTCCACTTGCCAACCTTCCGGTAGTGTGATTGAAGGGGTTAACGATGAAGTTCCCCTTAATCCGTGAAAAGAGAATAGGGTGCGCCGAGCTGGTATCACTGCAAATAGACTTTTGTGAAGGCGATCTGCCATCCCTAGAACGATTTGATCTGATTTGACAGTTGCACCTAAACAGTGTAACCAAGCTATAGCCCGACCTTTCAGACGGAAGACCCATCCAGGGAAAAACTCCATCATCTCTGCGTACCCATCAAGGAGCACTTCTCCGTGCTTTCCCAGCTTACAGATCAAATCTTTATCAAACTCAACCCATTCACTACTAACTGGATGTTCTCCTGCCAACCATTCAGCCAACGAAACCTGACTTTTGATCTTCCCAAAATCAAGGCTCAAGTCCATTACATGGTTACCGTTGCTATAGTTCACTTCACAGGTTAGATTTGCCGAAAGATTGGTTCCAGGAAAAAATGCGTTATTCAGCTCTACATGGATCCTGTCCGGGATAGAGTCATCCACCGTAAGATTCGGAATTCCGCCAAAATGTGATTCGTCGATCACCCATCGCTCCTCGCCTCCGAGTAGAAATACAACCCGTTTCGGCGATTCAATTCTCACTTCTGGAGTCTGCTCTGGCATCGGAGAGGGGATCAACATATCTGGATATCGCTGTTGTTTCAGGAATGTAGTGTTCAGTTCTATGCTCACTTACTCACCCTCCCTTGTCATTACTCTTCGCATTTACGATGCTTGATCGATCTCATTCTTATTCGAGCGGAGCTGTCGGGGCGTCAGCGGGTCCGTACGTTTGTAATTCATTGAAGGTTGAGGGAATAGGCCAGCAAACTTTGTCACTGTCATTACAGCCGGATTTTTCGGGTTTGAATATGGCGTTTGGAGCCGTGAGTATGGTGTATGTCGGGAATCCTGGAGTACCTTCATAAGAAGTGACTCGAATTCTTTTGAGATTGTCGTATTTTGCGGCGAACGGTCCGTCAAGGATGGTTCCACCGGGAAATTTCGCCTGAAATCCCTGAGGGATGTACACTCCATCGCAATCAAAATCATTGGGTGTTGCGCTCTTGCTTTTCAAGACATACAAGGAATTATGCAAACCATCATTTTTATAGTTTGGGCCATAGATGACTACATGCATATCGGTTTCATTGAAGCATCTGCCACTGACTAAGTTCTCCGGCTTTTCTTTTTCAACTAGAGAGCGTGACGCTTCTCTAACCAATTCTTCAATAAGGATGCCCTTAGTTAGCACTTCGTTCATCAAATCTCCTCCTTGACAGGGGCTGTGCCATGATGGGAACTAATGGCTGATATTGTTTGCACTTTTCTTGAAATTATACATTTCACGCAAATCACTCACAGCTAGTCATTGTGAGTCTAAAAAAAAGACTATCCAGCTTCTAAATATTTGATTGCGGATAATTGATTGAACTAACAAATCGTGCTCGGTTTTATATTCGGTATGCCGCTGTCACTAAAGATGACTTGGAGTTTATTGTTCGTTCTGAGTTTCTTGCCGAATCTCAATACCTGTTCAATGAGTAACTTAACTTGGATTCAAAATCCACTGCCGCATCCTGATACGCTAACCGCGGATCAATATCACGGGTCAGTATGAGCAGGTTCGACGGCTTGAAGGCGGAAGCTGCACCTCGGCCGACCGAATATTATACGTTCGGATAATAGACCGCTTGAGAGGAACGATGATACCGTAAATATTATCTTAAAGGCGATTCCGGAGAGGAGAACAGAAGGTTATGCAGTGGTTGGTATTGATTCATGTTTTGTCGGCGATTGTCGGGGTTGGGCCTACGTTTTTCGGACATGTGCTGGTCAGGACCAACCAGACGCCGGAACAATTGCGGCACTCTTTGAAGCTGGCGGGGAGGTTGGATTTTTTTCCGAAGGTCGGGGGCACTGTGGCGGTATTAACGGGAATTTTACTCATTGCGCTCAACGACTACGGCGCTTTCACGCAGCTGTGGCTAGTCGGGTCGCTTGTCCTCTATGTTCTGATTCAAATCGTCGTGATCGGCTTCGTGGCGCCGTCGCAGAAACGGCTCGCCCAATGGGTATTCGACGAAGCGAACCTGCACGCGGCCGAATTGCCGGGGGATCAGCGGGACGTCCTCGCGCGTGCGAATTCGCTGCTGTACGTGGCGTCCGCAATGGGCCTGGCCCTGTTTGTTTTCATGATCTTGAAGCCGTAACTCATAAAGCGGCCAACGCCGATGCGTCTCCATCCGTTCTCGGCGCGAACGACACAACCGTGCGGATATCGGAAAGAGGCTGTTCCCTAAGCAGAGTTGCCTAGGGCGTGTATGCATACTCCGAGGACAGCAGATTTTACCGAATTTTCGTTCCATGCAAGGAACTTTTGTGAAGGCGTACCGGGGGTACGTCAAGCAAAAGTGACGCAGCAGGGGGCGAAAAGGCGGTGAAAGACGCCCCTGAGCGGGTTTGCATACACGCCCTAAGATGATCGATAGACAAAGAAGGGGTATATATCTCCTGGAGACTGCCTCATACGCTCCTGAAATTTCGGGAGCGTATAGCAGCGGAAGGAGATATATCCCCCTTGCACCTTGGTCATCGATTATCTTTTACGGCAACTTGATTCGCTTAGGGGACAGCCTCTTCTCACCGGGTACGAATTGTCGGTCACATCTCGGGTTTAACCCGCCCTTGCGCTTGCTGCACGACGTGCCAGGCCTCGTGAGGCAAATGCCGCTCCTGGCCGGAAGCAACGTGAGCATCGCTCCCTTGCGCGTACGCATGGGCGTTCAGCTGCGCCGGCTGGCTTGAGTTGTAATGCACCCTCACATCGTCCATGGAATAGCCGGATAAGTTTTCGATCCCGCTCTTCAGGTTGTCCGGAAGCCCGGATGGCTTCTTTTTCATCATGTCCATCGTCGCCTGATTGCCGACCGACGCCTGCCATTCAAGCATCTGAGCCGCTTGCACGCCGTGCGACGGAGAAGCACTTCCCCTTGCGATCACGCGCTCGCGGGAGCTGCCGGCCTCCGATTTTCCCGCTTGAAATCGCCTCGTTCCCATCCTTCATCCGCCGCCCTTCGCTCAGACTCGAAATAATCCGTAGCCGTTTAACGGAACGACCGGCGCCTTGTCGATTGCCAGTCCGTCCATGCTGCCATAAAGCGCGACGTCCACAAGCCATTGCGTGAACGGCGCGACGTTCATCGCCTTCATTTCCTCCACGCTGTAAAATCCGGCGGCATCCACCTCGTCCTCGTCCGGAACCGGTTCGCCGTCGACGTAATCCATCTCGAACGCAATGTACACGTTATGTATGCTTCTGGGCTGGTCGCGCAGCGCGACGATTCCCTTCACCCGCGCCTCGACGCCGCTCTCCTCCCGCACTTCGCGGACGATCGTCTCCTCGATCGGCTCGAGCTGTTCGATGTAGCCGCCCGGGTTCGTCCAATAGCCTTTGCCCGGCTCCTGCGCCCGGCGAACGAGCAGCACTTTGTCATCTTTCACGACAAGCGCGCCCACGCCGATGCTGTAATTGCCCCAATGCACAAAGCTGCACTTCGTGCAGGCTCTTCTCGGCGTGCCGTCCACATCTCTGGTCTCCATGGGACCGCCGCATGCCGAACAATAATTGACTTCCATCCGATGTCACCCGCTTCATGGTCTGTTAGTGGCTATTCTCTGTTATACTCCCGATAGGAAAATGAAGCAAGAGGCATATCCTTCCCTCGGCGTCCGAAGGAAGAATATGCCTCGTCTTAAAATCGTTCCACTATAGCCGCCGAGCCGCCCTTGCCTTGAATTCCAAGCGCCGGCGATACAAAATCGGTTCCGTGTAGCCGTTAGGCTGAACGGCCCCCTCCAGCACGAGCTCGCAGGCGGCCTGGAACGCCAGGGACGTCTCGAAATCCGGAGCCATCGGCCGGTAAGCGGGGTCCCCCTCATTCTGGCGGTCGACCACCGCCGCCATTCGCTTCATCGTCTCGATGACCTGCTCCCGGGTGCAGATGCCGTGCTTCAGCCAGTTGGCGATATGCTGGCTGGAGATGCGAAGCGTCGCCCGATCCTCCATCAATCCGACATTGTTGATGTCGGCCACCTTGGAGCAGCCGATGCCCTGCTCCACCCAGCGCACAACATAACCCAGAATGCCCTGCGCGTTATTGTCCAGCTCCTGCTGAACCTCCCCGGCGCTCCACTGCGGAGCCCGCTCGATCGGAAGGCTCAGCATGTCGTTCCGCAGATCGGCGAACTCCGCCTTCAGCCGATTTTGCCGCTCGCGCACGTCGACCTGGTGATAATGCAGCGCATGAAGCGTGGCGGCCGTCGGCGAAGGCACCCAGGCGGTGTTCGCTCCCGCCTGGGGATGGGCGATTTTCTGCTTCAGCATCTCGCCCATCAGATCCGGCATCGCCCACATCCCTTTGCCGATCTGGGCTTTGCCCTGCATGCCGAGATCAAGCCCCGCGAACACGTTCGACCGCTCGTAGCTCTGCAGCCATACGGACGATTTCATTTCGTTTTTGCGAATCATCGCTCCCGCTTCCATCGACGTATGAATTTCGTCTCCGGTACGATCAAGGAAGCCGGTATTGATAAATACGACTCTGTCCCGGACCTCCCGGATGCACGCCTTCAAATTGACCGACGTTCTCCGCTCCTCGTCCATGACGCCGATTTTCAGCGTATGCCGGCGCAAGCCGAGCAGATCCTCCACGCGGTCGAACAATTCGTTGGCGAACGCGGCCTCCTTCGAGCCGTGCATCTTCGGCTTTACGATATAGATCGAGCCTTTCCGGGAATGAGCGAACCGGCCGTTGCCCAGCAGCGCATGCTTGGCGATCGCGCTCGTCATTACCGCGTCCAGAATCCCCTCCGGGATTTCCTTCCCGTCCTCGTCCAGCACCGCGTTCGTCGTCATCAGATGTCCGACGTTGCGAACGAACAGCAGCGAGCGTCCGGACAGGCTGAACGGCTGTCCCTCCGGCGCAAGGTAGTCGCGGTCGGGATTCATCGTCCGGGTTACCCGGCGGCCGCCCTTGTCGAAGTCGGCGGACAAATTCCCCTTCATCAAGCCGAGCCAATGGCCGTACGCCTCCGTCTTGTCCTCGGCGTCGACGACCGCGACGGAATCCTCGAAGTCCATAATCGTCGTCAGCGCCGCCTCCAGCACGACATCCCGGACACCCGCGCGGTCCGAACGTCCGATCTCGCTGTCCCGGTCGATCCGAATGTCCGCGTGCAGGCCGTGGTGACGCAGCAGCACCGACTCCGGGGATGCGGGCGATCCTTGATAACCCGCAAACTGCTCCGGATTCCGCAGCCCGACAGATGCGCCGCCGGCCAGATCCGCTTGCAGCCGGCCGCCGCGAATCGCGTAGGCGACCGCGTCGCGGTGCGAGCCCCCGTCCAGCGGGAACGTCTCGTCGAGAAACGTCTTCGCGAAGGCGACAACCTTCTCTCCGCGCACCGGATTATAAGATTTCGTCCGCTCCGCTCCCGCTTCGTCTCCGATCGCATCCGTTCCGTACAAGGCATCGTACAGACTGCCCCACCGCGCGTTGGCCGCGTTCAAGGCGTAACGCGCATTGTTTACCGGAACGACCAGCTGCGGACCGGCTTGAAGCGCGATTTCGTCGTCCACATTGTCGGTCGTCACCGCGAACTCCGCAGCGTCCGGCTCCAAATAGCCAATCTCCCGCAAGAACGACTTGTACTCCGCAAAATCGAAGTCGCCTCCGTGCGCCCTGTGCCATTCGTCGATCAGCCGTTGCAACCGGTCCCGCTCCTCAAGCAGCGCCTTGTTGCGGGGAGCCAGCTCGTGCGCGAGCTCGTCAAAGCCGCGCCAAAAGGCCTCCTCCCCGACCCCGCTCCCGGGAAGAACCTTCTCGTTAACAAAGGCATAGAGCTCCCGAGCCACCTGCAGACGGTTTATATTTACATAGCTCATCCGTTTTCCTCCTCCATATCTCCACTGTTGATGAATTTAGTTCATTATTATGAACAATGACTATCAATATGAACGATTCTAGCATTTTACGACCGATCCGGTCAACCGTCACTCTGTCTCGCCCCGATTCCCTCCGCTGCCGTCCGCAGGAATAATCGCCGATTCCCGCGCCGCGCGCCGCTCCGTCGATTGACGACCCTCCGCTGCAATGGTAGCATCAGTATCAGTTCAAAATAACGAACGAACGACAATAAGGAGAGATGATCGATGGATCAAAAATACAGCGTTCCCGCCCTTGACCGCGCGCATGCCGTATTAACGGAGCTTATCGACGAGCCGTACCGGTGGAAGCTGTCCGATCTGGCCAAGCGGCTGGACATCAGCAAGAGCACGCTCTATTCCCTGCTTCAGACGATGGAAAGACTGCAATGGGTCAACCGGGACCGCAACGACACCTATGCGATCGGCGGCGCGCTGGGAAGATTCGGCGGCGCGTTCTTCCGCCAATACAGCCTCGTCGAGAGCTTCCGCAAAATCGCCGAACCGGTCATGCGCAGGCTTCAGGAATCGGTTCAACTGGCGGTGCTGGAAGGCTCCGACGTTCTGTACCTGGCGAAGGTGGAAGCCCCCGGACCCGTGCAGATGGTCGCCGGCCCCGGCGTCCGCTTCCCCGCCCACGCCACCGGCCTCGGCAAGTCGCTGCTGGCGGGAATGGACGAGAAGCGGCTCCGCAGCCTGTTCCCCGACGAGTCGCTGCCCAAAATTACCGTCCATACGATCGGCTCGCGCGAATCGTTCATCCAGGAGCTGCGGCGCGTCGTCGAAAATCGCTATGCGACCGACATCCAGGAGGGCATTATGGGCTTCTGCTGCGTCTCCGCGCCGATTCGCGACGCCTCCGGCGGCACGACGGCCGCGGTCAGCTGCTCCATGCCGATTCACCATTGGGAAGGAAAACGCGAGGCGGCTCGCCAGGAGATGATCGAGCTGGCCGGGCGGCTGTCTCTCGGGAGCTGATCCCGAACGGCCTTTGCATTCCCCATTGACAAGCGGCTCGAAATGTAGGACGATCACTCTGTACCGTATAATAAATATTGTTCATAATAACGAACAAAATAGGAGTGATTCGTATGACGACCTACATTCGCTTTACGACAACAGCCGATTCCGCCATTCGCAGCGGGGTGCTGGACGGCGACACCGTCAGAGAATACGAGGGAACGCCGTTCGATCGTCCGACGCTGAACGGCCGAACGCACAGCGTCGCGGATATCGTCCTGCAAGCCCCTTTCCAACCGACTCATATTATCGGCATCGGCAAAAACTTCGCCGGCGAAGGCGAGATCAAGCCGGACGTACCGGATTTGCCGATTTTGTTTTTCAAGCCGCAGACGTCCGTCATCGGCCCGAACGAACCGATTGTCGTCCCTGAAGGCGTGTCGGAGGTGAAATTCGAGTCCGAGCTGGCCGTTGTCATCGGCAAGCGCTGCCGCGACATTCGGCCCGAGGACGCCGCTTCGCATATTTTCGGCTGCACGATCGCCAACGACGTCGCCGCGCTGGACCTGTTCCATCCGGAAGGCCACTGGACCGTCGGCAAAGCGTTCGACACCTTCTGCCCGCTGGGGCCGGTGCTTGTGACGTCGTTCGATTACGGCAGCGCGCGCATTCGGGCGCGGGTCAACGGAACGGAAAAGCAGAACAGCGCGATGGAACGCATCATTATGCCGATCGACCGGATGATTGCCTATATCAGCACGTTCATGACCTTGTCGCCGGGAGACGTCATTTTGACCGGAACGCCTGCGGGGGCCGATCTCGTGCGCGCGGGCGACGTCGTCGAATGCCTGATCGACGGCATCGGCTCGCTGACCAATCCGGTCCGCGCGGCCCGGTCGGCGCAATGAGCGAAGGAGGCTCGGGAACGATGACGAGAACGACCACCACCGTTGTTTTCCGGCTTGAAATCGCCGCGGCGTCCGCCGCGTTCGGAGCCGTTGTCGCCGCCGTCGGAGACGCGGGCGGCGACGTCGTCGCCCTCAACGTCGTCCGGACGGGAGGCGATACGACCGTGCGCGACGTTACGGTGCAGCTCAGTCCGGACAGCCAGCCGCTGCTTGCCGACCGCCTGCGGTCGATGCCGGGAGTGCGGCTGATCGACGAGTCCGACAGCATCTTCCTCGCTCATCTCGGCGGCAAAATCCAGGTCGTTCCCACGACGCCCGTCCGCAATCGCGAGGAGCTGTCCCGCGTCTATACGCCGGGCGTCGCCCGCGTCAGCCTGGCGATTCGCGACGACCCGTCCAAGGCGTTCACGCTGACGGCCAAGCGCAACACAGTCGCCGTCGTCACCGACGGATCGGCCGTGCTCGGACTCGGCAACATCGGCCCCGAAGCGGCGATGCCCGTCATGGAAGGCAAGGCGATGCTGTTCAAGCAGTTCGCCGATCTGAACGCGTTCCCGATCTGCCTGCGGACGCAGGACCCGGACGAGATCGTTCGCATCGTCAAGGCGATTTCTCCCGGCTTCGGCGGCATCAACCTCGAGGACATCGGCTCTCCGCGCTGCTTCGAGATCGAACGCCGGCTCCAGGAGGAGCTGGACATCCCCGTATTCCACGACGATCAGCACGGCACGGCCGTCGTCATTCTGGCCGGATTGATCAACGCGCTGCGGCTCGTCGGCAAATCGACAGGCTCGCTGCGGGTCGTCGTCTGCGGCATCGGCGCCGCGGGCGCGGCCTGCGCCGAGATGCTGCTGGCGGCGGGCGTTCGCGACCTGATCGCGGTCGATCGGGAAGGCGCGCTCGTGCCCGGAGTCGATTACGGCAATCCGACGCTGAACCGCATCGCCGCCGTCACGAATCCGCGGAGATTAGCCGGCCCGCTCTCCGAAGCGATCCGGGGAGCGGACGTGTTCATCGGCGTGTCCGGCCCCGGCGTCCTACAGGCGAACGATTTGCGGCGGATGGCTCCCGACGCGATCGTGTTCGCGATGGCCAACCCGGAGCCCGAGATCGATCCGGACGTCGCGGCGCCGCTCGTCCGCGTGCTGGCTACCGGGCGCAGCGACTACCCGAACCAGATCAACAACGTGCTCTGCTTTCCCGGCATATTCCGCGGCGCGCTCGACTGCCGGGCCTCGGTCATCAACTCCGAGATGAAGCTGGCGGCGGCCCGGGCCATCGCCGGCATCGTGACCGAGGAGGAGCTGCACGAGCGCTACATCGTTCCGAGCATTTTCAACGAACAGGTCGTCACGCAAGTGCGAGCCGCCGTCATCCGCGCGGCCGTCCGCACCGGAGTCGCCGCCATCGTAACGGAGCCCGGCGAGTAAGCCGCCTCCAGGGAGAGCGCCTCTCGGCCAGCAGCGCTGCCGGGGAGGCGTTCTTCCGACCTCCCGCCGTCTCCCGAGCCCCGAAGCGCCAGCAAGGCAGCAAGGCGCAGGCTTCTCTCCCGCTAACGTAAGAGAAGCCTGCGCCTCGAACTCGTTAAATATATCCGTCATCATCGGATGTCCGCCCGGACAGCCGGTTCGGGCCCGCTTCGGATCAGCCCTTCACCGACCCCAGCATAACCCCTTTGGCGAAATGCTTCTGGAGAAACGGATACGCGAGCAGGATCGGAGCCATCGCCAGCACGATCGAAGCCATACGGATCGTCTCCTGCGGCAAAATCGCGTCGTCCCCGGCCGCCCCCGCTTCGCCGACCCCGTTCGAATCCGAGTCGATGACCAGCGATTTGACCAGCACCTGCAGCGTCCATTTGTGCGAATCGGACAAATAAATAAACGCGTTAAAATAGGTGTTCCAGTAAGCGACGGCGAAAAACAGCGTAAACGTGGCGATCGCCGGCATCGACAGCGGAATGACGATCCGCCAGAAGACGCCGAGGTCCGTGCAGCCGTCGATCCGGCCGGCCTCCTCCAGCTCCGGCGGCAGCGATTCCAGGAAGCTCTTGATCACGATCAGGCTCCAGGCGCTCGTCAGGCCGGACCAGATCAGCGACCAGAGCGAATTCAGCAGCCCCAGCTCCTTGATCAGCAAGTAGTTGGGCAGAATGCCCGCGTTGAACACCAGGGTGAAAATGACGCCGCCAAGCAGCAGCCTGCGCCCGGGCATCGATTTCTTGGTCAGCGCGTAAGCGAAGGAGAACGAGACGGCCAGACTCAGCACCGTGCCGATCAGCGTGACGAACGTCGTGCTCTTCAGCGCGTTCAAGAAGCTGTTCGTCGATAAAATATAGTGGTACGCGGCAAGCGACCATTTCTCGGGAAACAGCCGGAATTCCAGCGGCACGTACACCTTCGGATCGGTAAACGACACCGCGAATACGTAGACGAACGGGAACAGGCTCACCAGCGAGATGAGGCCGAGCAGCGTGTAATTGACATAGTCGAACAGCGTCAGGCGTTTCGCAGACACAACACTCATTCCTCCTAATAAATCCCCTCATGTCCCATTTTCTTGACGATGTAATTCGACCCCAGCACCAGCACAAGCCCGACGATGCCCTTGAACGTGCCCACGGCGACGCCTACGCTGACCTGGCCGCGCAGGATCCCGACCGTATACACGTACGTGTCGAACACCTCGGATACGGAAGTCACAAGCGGATTGGTCATCAGAATGACCTGCTCGAAGCCGACGTCCGCCATGTGCCCCAGACGCAAAATGAGCAGAATGATAATGGTCGGACGAATCGCCGGCAGCGTAATGTGCCAGATTTGCCGCCAGCGCGACGCACCGTCCACGACCGCCGCTTCATAGCGCTGCGGATCGACTCCGGCCATCGCGGCAAGGAAGATAATCGTGCCCCAGCCGGCCTCCTTCCACATGCTCTGCGCGGTCAGCAGCCCCCAGAAATACTTGGGCTCCGACAGGAACGCGATCGACTCGAAGCCGTAATCGCTCAGCACCTTGTTGACGATGCCGACGTCGGTGGACAGGAGAAAGAAGGTCATGCTCGCCACCACGACCCAGGACAGAAAATGAGGCAAATAAACGATCGATTGGTTGATCCGCTTGAACGCCTCGTGCCGCACCTCGTTCAGCATGACGGCCAGCACAATCGGCAGCGGAAACATAAACACGATGCCGAAAAGATTGATCGCCAGCGTATTGCGCAGCATGATGTAAAAATTGCGGCTGGCAAACAGCTCGGTAAAATGGGAAAAGCCGACCCACTTGCTCGCCAGCAGCCCCTGATACGGGCTGAAATCCTGAAAAGCGATCAGCAGCCCCCACATCGGCGCGTATTTGAACAATAGAATATACAAAGCTCCCGGCAATGCCAACGCGTACATCCAGCGGTGGCGCACAATATTCCGCCACAGGGAGGGCCGGACCGCGAGGCTCTGACCCGGCCGGATCGCCGTCGTCGATTTCACTATAGGTTCCCGCCTTTCCAAATCCTTCTGCCGCCGGATCGCTCCGGCGAGCTACTCGCTGACGAAATGTTCGGCCCGCTCGAGCCATGCGGGATTGACGTCCACGCCCCAGCCCGGTCCCTCGGGCACCTGCACGGCTCCGTCCGCCACGATCAGCGGCGACGTCAGCAGTTCCTTCGTCCACGCATCCTGCTCGATCGTAAACTCCGCGTATTCGCCCGCATTCGGAATAGCCGCGGCCAAGTGCAGCGTAAATACGGTGACGAGCGACAGGTTGGCGGCGTGCGGCATGCAGGGAATTCCCGCCGCGCGGGCCATCTCGGCCACCTGGCGCGCACGGCCGATGCCGCCGATGTAGCAGATGTCCGGCTGCACGATATCGACGGCGCGCATGGCGATCATACGGCGAAAATGGGCCAGATCGGTATCCTGCTCGCCGCCCGATACCGGCACGTCCAGCGCGTCCGCCACCCGCTTCGTCCACTCCAGCTCCGGATACGGACAAGGCTCCTCGAACTGGCTTACGCCGAATCTTTCCAGCATCCGGCCGACCTCGATCGCTTTGCCCGGCGTATAGCCGCTGTTGGCGTCGACGTACAGCTTCGTATCGTCGCCCAGCGCCCGGCGCACCTGCTCCACGATCCGCTCGGTGCGTCCCGGATAGACGTCGGCGTCGTTGCCGAAATTGTTGGCGACGCGAATTTTGAACGCGCCGAAGCCGTGGCGTTCCTTCAGGCGCTTCAGCCTTTCCGCCTCGTCCTCCGGAGAGATGTCGCGCCGCATGCTGGACCCGTACACGCGAACCGGACGCGGCGTTCCGCCCAGCAGCTCGCATACGCTCTTGCCCAGCCGTTTGCCCTTCAAATCCCACAGCGCCGTCTCCAGCCCGCCGAGCGCCCGGCACACGTAGGAGCCCGGAAACTTGTGCTCCTCCCGGATGCAGTCCTCCGTCAGCTGTTCGATCCGCTCCTCGTCCGCATGCAGCGCGCGCGGGGCGAGCTGCTGATGCAGCACAAGCGCGGAGATGTTCGCATGATAGGGCGCGATCTGTCCGTAGCCCTGCGCGCCGTCGTCCGCCGTCACCCGCACGATCGACAGCTGGCGGGTCGTAAACGTCTCAATCCGTTTGATGCTCATCCTTTGCTCCTCCTTTGACTGTTCCCATCGTACGGCAGCCGGAAGACGGCGGGGAAGAGACATCTTTTTCTCCCGGCCATCCGGTCAAAAACCGTCCGCCAGCGCAAATTCCGTCCGCCGTCCAGGGCGTGTCACGCCCTAGCGATGCTTGCCTCGGTAGCTTCCCGGAGAGCTTGAAGCGTGACGTTGAAAAATCCGGTTCAGATTGCGTTCGGAATAGCCGACCGCCGAGGCGATCTCGCTGACGCTCAGCTCGGTGTCGCGCAGCAGCCGCTTCGCTTCCGCGACCTTGCACTCCACGACGTACTCGAGAAAATTCATGCCCGTCTCCTTCTTGAACAGACGGCTCAGATAGGATGGACTGACCCCGATCAATTCGGCGCACTGCACCAGAGACAAGTCCTCTCCGCAGTGGTCGCGGATATACTTGCACACATAAGGGATGCCGAGCTTCGTCTCGGATTCCCGCATGCTCTGCGCCAGCCACGCGTACAGGGGAAAAACGGTCTCTTCGAACCATTCGCATATTTCCGCGAAGGTCATCTTGTGCTCCAACTGGTCGAACAAGCGGTTGTCCACGACCTCGACCAGGTTGACGTTTTGCTTGTCGAGCGACACGATTATCGAGGACAGCAAAATGCAGCAACTCTGATGAATGAACGCATACGATTGATACGGGCGCAGCGCGTTCGCGAAGGCGCGCAGCGATTCCGCCGCCCGTTCCGTGTCGCCCCGCTCCAGCGCGTCGACAATGTCCGTCTCCAGCTGGCCCGGATACCGCAGCACCGCCTGCGTCTTCTCCGCCTCGGCGTCCTCGATGTACAAGATTTGCTCCGAATCCCGGAACATCCGGTACCTCAGCGCGTTCTCGGCTTCCTTGTAGGAGACCGGAACGTCGGCGATATGCGCATAGCCGCGGCCGATGCCCGCGACGACCTCGAAGGACAGAGAGTCCCGCAGCGCCGCGACGACCGCTTGGGCGTATTCCTGCGTGCTTTGCCGCATTTCCGCCTCTCCCGTGTCCGGATCGAACTGCAAAATGGCGATCCCTCTGCCTTGAAAAGGAACGACATATCCGCCCGCCGACGGCTGACCGCGCAAAATTTCCTGCATCACGTTGGCCAGCGCGAAGGCTACGATGCCCCGTTCCTCGGGCAGAAAACGGTTTTCCCTGTATATATGCTCGGCCTCGACCGCCAGCACGACATGCGTGCCGCGCGTGTGAATGCCGTATTTTGCGCAATCCTGGAGCAGCGCCTCTTGCCGGGCATATTCGCCCGCCAGCAGCTGCTGAAGACAATTTTCCCGGAGCGACGGTTCGATCCCTTCCATAAATAAAGCCAGCTTGTTCTTCTCGGCGCTCAGCGAATCGAGGCACGCTTTGATGAAATCCAGCTCGTTCTCCTTATCCGGAACGCGGCCGACGCTCAGCGCCCGGCTGCGCTCGATGAGCTGCCGGATCGGCGAATACGCCCGGCGGGAAGTAATCACCGTCAGCACGACGCCGATGCCGACGAAGGACAGCAGAATGATCGCCGTCAGCCCGCGGATTTGATCCAGCTGCCGGGTGATCGCCTCTTCCGGCACGACGGCGACGTAAGTGCGGGAATACAGGTTTTTCGCGTAGCTGTACTGCGCCGGCCTGCCGTCCGGCCCGTCCGCGACGAATCGGCCCGAGCTCTCCTCGGAGGAAGCGATAGCCGCGATCCCCTCCAGCTCCGGGGCGCGCCGCAGCAGCTCGGCGGCGTCCAGATTATGGGACGCGAACAAATCCTGATAGTTGAAAATGATCAGATCCCCGTCGTCGGGAATCAGCACGGTGTCCGTCTCCAGAAATCGGCTGATCGAAGCGGCGTCGATCTCGAACGCCAGAACCGCCTTCGGTCCGCCCGTGCCGATGACGGGAAGCAGGCGCGAGAACGTAATGTAGCCGTCGTTCAGCGCTTTCGGCAAATAGACCCATTGGGTCGGGTGCTCGCCGGCCAGCAGCCCTTCGAGATCGGAATTGTATTTGTAATGCTCCTTGGAGACGACGCCGTACTCGTGCGACAGCACGATTTCGTCGGAGCTGACGTACAGCGAGATTTCGCCGATAAACCCGTTCATGTTTTTGACGAAGGCGAGCTGCTCCAGCAGGTCGCGATGCCATTCGAACGAATCGTCGTTCGCCGGATCGGCGATCATCCGCTGCATCAGAGGCGCCTGGGCCAATTGAAGCGACTCCTGTTCGATCTCCTGCAGAATGCGCTCCGAGCGATCCTTCAGCTGGAGCAGCGACGATTCGCTGCGAGAGAGGATGTACTCGCCGATCCGCTCGGTCGCCACGTAATGATAAACGACGCTCGCCAGCACGACCGGAATGCACGCCGCAATGCAGGTGAGCCATATGAGCTGGTATAAATATTTTTTCGATCTGGCCGCCGCGGTTCGGCTGCGGCTCCAGGCGACAAGCCTGGTTTTCCAATGGGTCATCGGACCTCGCCTCGCTTCTGCCGGAATAGGGCGACAACGCTTTCACAAAGCCGCGAAGCCGAACATCGCAGGCGCGTTGCTCCTGCGATGTCCAGCTCCCCGACGGCTTAATTGCCGGTTGCGATTTTCTCTTGATACGCCTTGGCGAATTCCTGATAAGCTTCCTTGAATTCCGGCCGCTCGTTCAGACCCGCCACATACTCGGCATACTCTTCCATCGATATTTTGCCGACGATCGCTTTAATGACCATCGATTGCCATTCGGCTTCGAAGCGCGGCCATGCCGCCGTCCACTTCTCCGAGCTGATAATCGAGAAGGCGTTGATCTTGCCCTGCTCGGTGAACACCTGGACCGAATCGAGCACCGCGTCGTTATAGGCTTTCGGAGCGGCGGGATTGATGACCTTCATCTTGTTGTTGTACGCCAGCGGGAACAGCGCTCCCGTGCCGTTGGCCGTCACCTGCTCGATGCCCAGCGCCGTCAGCTGCGGCTGTCCGTCGACGATCGTGTGGTGCACGTTCTCGATGCCGTAATAATTGTAGTCGGTTTCCTCCAGCGTTGTCGTCTGTTCGAAGAAGTTCAGAATTTCCCGCACCTTCTCCTCCGGCACCTGCTTGGAAATGAAGAACGCTCCCGAGAACGGCGTCGCCAGGTTCACGCTCACGCCTCCCGGACCTTGCATCGGCGGCAGCGCGATCACCTCGGCCTCCGGCTGCACCTTGCGGATCTCCGTCTCCCAAGTGTAATTCCGCCAGATGTTCCGCGCGTAAGAAGCGGCGCGTCCCGTCTGGAAGATTTCCTCCGCCTGCGTCTTCTTGATCGCCGAGAATTCCTTGGGCAGCACGCCGTCCGCGTACAGTCCGCGGAACCAGGCGACCATCTCCGTGTAGTTCGGCGTCAGCCAGTCTTTAATCAGTCCGCCTTCGCTGTCGTAGACCGGATCGAGCGCCCCGAAGGCGGCCTCGAAAGCTCCGTCCCCGTCCGCCAGCAGGAAGCCGTGGCCGAGAAGGCCGATCGTGTCGGGCTTGCCGTTGCCGTCGGGATCGCCCTTGACGAATGTGCGCAGCGCCTCCGCATATTCGTCGAGCGTCGTCGGGATCGGCAGATTGAACTTGTCGAGCCAATCCTTGCGAATGTTCAAGCCGACGTCGATATGCGGACGGTTGCGCGGAATGCCGTAAATTTTGCCGTCCACTCTCATGTAGTTCCAGACGTTCGCTTCACTGTTGTTTTTCAGATTCGGATATTCGCTGAAATCGCCGAGCAGCGGCGTCAAATCCCAGAACGCGCCTTGACGGATGGCGTTAAGCAGCGTCGGGCGCGTCACGTTGGTGGCGACGATCACCTCCGGCAGCCCTCCGGACGCCAGCACCAGGTCGAACTTCGTATCGTAGTCGCCGGACGGAACCCATTCGACGTCCAGCCGCGTGTTCGTCCGCTGCTGCCACTCCGACCAATACTCGTTTTGCATATCCGGCACATCGGCATAGGAAGGCGTAATGAATTGAATCGACAACGGCTCGCTCGGCGATTCGGCCGAACTTGCCGTTCCTCCTGCGGCGGCGGAGCCGCCCCCGTTCTCCTTCGTCCCGCCGCCGGCGCAGCCCGCAACCACCAGGCTAAACGACAGCAACAGGCACATCATCCTACTTGAACGCGTTTTCATACTGACCCACTTCCTCATGGCTTGCCCCTCCACAGATACGGAATTGAAGAAGCGCGGCTCCGGCGGCAGCGGGCTGCCCCGGCCTCCGCGCTTTTTCTGTCCTGATTGTAGCTTGCCGCCCAACCGCACGGTACCGACAGTTTTTGCTTTGCGCGGCCGAACGGGGCCGAGTGCAATAATTGTCCGGCGGTCCATAATCTGTCCGGCGGGGGCAAGCTTGCACCCGGAACAATCCGTATCTATTAAACGGGACGACCGGCGCGCCGTCGGAGAACACCCCGTCCATGCTTCTCGGGCAGCGCGTCATCCGCCGGCCGTCTCCGTCGCTGTCGTCTGCTTCGGGGTCTGTCGACGGCTATTCTCTGTTATACCCCCGATGGGAAAATGAAGCAAGAGGCATATCCTTCCCCCGGCCTCAAGGGAAAAATATGCCTCTTCGTCACTTAATATCTTCGGCTTACTTGCGCAGCCGCAGCGTCTTCACCTCGAACGGCCGGAACGACATGGAGATCGTTGTCCCGCCCGCCCCGGCTTCCACCGCCAAATCCGCGTAGACTTCGTCCTCCAGCAGGTTCGTCTCCCGGGCTTCCGCGACGTCCGCTCCGATCGCGAAGGCGCAGCGAACCGACGCTCCCTTCGCTTCGTACGCTCGGGCGATCCAGTCGCCCGAGCCGTCCTCGGCCAGCTTGATCGCGTCGATGACGACGTTGTCCGCGTCGCAGACGATCAAGCCCGGCCGGGCCGCTGGCGCCTGCCCGCGGACCTGCAGCAGCGGAACGTTCAGCGCGTAGGCTTCCCGGACGACCGGGTTGCTCATCCATCCGTCGTTCCAGACATGGACCGCGTAGGCGAACTCGTGCGTCCCTTCGTCCGCGCGATCGTCCGGCCAGTCCGGAGAGCGCAGCAGCGTCAGGTTCATGTCCGCTCCCAAGACGTTAATGCCGTACTTGCAGTCGTTCAGCAGCGAGAAGCAGCGATTGCCTTCGATCATCGCCGACCACTTGTGCTGGCCGACCTCGTAGCGGTCGGCGTCGTGCGGCCGCGAATAATGGTTCGGCCGCTTCGCGTACCCGTACTGGATTTCGTGCAGCGCCTCGTTCGCATGGAGATCGACGCCGAAGCCGACCTTCAGCAGCTTGTGGCTCTCCTTCCAATCTATCCGGGTTAAGAACTTAAGCGTCCGGCTTCCCGCCTCGAGACGGATTTCCTGAGTCAGAAGGGAGCGGTGAATCCGCCGCTTGACGAGCACGGAAGCGACCAGCGGGCCTTCCGAGGCGACGGCGATCTCGGCGGGCTCGTCCAGCGCGACCGGCGAATCGGCATACCGGCGGTCGATCTCCCAGGCGTCGAAATTGGACGTTTGATCGCGGTACATCCTGAACCGGTTGCCCGGCCCGCTCAGCCATTCGCGCCCCGTCTCCTTGTCGTACAGGCTCGCGATTTCTCCGTACTCGTTAAGCGTCACCCGCAGCAGCTCGTTTTCCAGCCGTCCGGCCGTCGCCTCGACCCGCGTTTGAGCCGCGGCGGCAGCGGACTCGCTTAGCGAGACGTGCCCGAACGCAGGCACGGTCACGCTCGCGAATCTGCCGTCTCCCTCCGTCCCTTGCGCCGGCAGCTCCACAATCTCCGTCCGCTCCCAAGGCAGCGAATTGAAGAACGTTACGGCTTCGCCGGAACCGGAGCCGTTACCGGTGCTGGTGCCTCTGCCGATGTCCGTGTCGGCGCCGTCCGTCAATGCCGCGGCCGCCTCGTCGGCTATTTTCCGAATGTCCCGCAGCAGCCCCTCGAACTCCCGCTCGGCCTCCTCGTGAACCCGCGTGATCGAGGTTCCGGGAAGAATGTCGTGGAATTGCAGCAGAAGCAGCCGCTTCCACAGCTCCTCCAGCTCCTTGGCGGGATACGCTCTCCCCTCCTGCAGGCTGACGACGGAACACCATACCTCCGCCTCGCGCAGGGCGAACTCCGCGCGCCGGTTGCCCGTCTTCATTTTCGCCTGGGACGTCAAGGTTCCGCGATGCGCGGGATAGTACAGCTCTCCGACATAACGCGCCTCGGGCATGCCCCTCGTTTCCAAATCCTCGAAATAATCGATCGGCGACGCGATCGCCGTGCGGGGAACGCCTTCGAGATTTCCCATTCGGCGCAGAAATTCGAGGTCGTCCCGGTTCGCTCCTCCCCCGCCGTCCCCGTAGCCGAACTGCACGAGGCGGGTCGAGATGCCTTCCTTCTGCACGCGCTCGTTCCACTGAATCATCGCGTACTTGACGTCCGCCGGATTCGGGAACGGGCCGTAATCGAGCAGATGAACGGGAACCGACGATCCGTCGATGCCCTCCCAGGCAAAAGTGTTGTAAGGAAACGGGTCGACAACGTTGTCGTACGTCTGGAACATTTTGACCGATGCGAAGTAGCGGATGCCGCTCTTGCGCATAATTTGCGGCAGGCTGCCCGAATAGCCGAAGACGTCGGGAAGCCACAGCATCCGGCTGTCCGTGCCGAACTCCTCGCGATAAAACCGCTGGCCGTACAGAAATTGCCGGACAAGGCTTTCGCCGCTCGGAATGTTCGTATCGGGCTCCACCCACGTTCCGCCCTCCGGAACGATGCGGCCTTCGGCCACGTACGCCTTGATCCTCCCGTACAGCTCGGGATACAGCTCCTTGACCATACGGAACAGATAAGGCTGGCTTTGCGTGTACCGGTACTCCGGATATTCGTCCAGCAGGGCGAGCTGATTGGACAGCGTCCTGGCGATTTTACGTTTCGTCTCCTCAAGCGGCCACAGCCAGGCGATGTCCAGATGGGACTGACCCATCATAAACAGCTTGGGCGCGGTCGAGCCGTTCACGCATTCGAGCAGCGGCTTCAGAATCGCCCTCGCCCGCAGCGCGGCTTCCGACGCGATCGCCGCATCCTCGGACGCGGCCAGTCCCCAATCGATCTCGGCGATCAGCCGGACAAGACCTTTGTCGATCTCCGCCACTCGCAGCGAAGAAGCCTCCAGCCCTTCGCGAAGCTGATACAGCGCGGCCAGATCGATGAAGAACTGGTACCACTCCTCGTTCACAAGGAATACGGTCGTGCTCCCGCAGACGGGCAGCTCACGGTCGTGACCGGCGTACGCTTCGCCCAGCACGTCGAACCGTTCCCCCGCCTTGGCCTGCAGCGACAGCGTCGTCCGGCGATGCTGCCAATCCTTCGATCCCGCCAGCTTGCCGTTAACGTAGATCGTGCTCTCCGAGCCGAAGTCCGGCTCCAGCGCGATTCGCCGTCCTTCCGCCTCCGGCGGCGCCTCGAACGTCCCTCTGAACCAGCCGTAGTGCCATTTCTCTCCCCATTTGTCGCCCGGCCGGATCGAAGAGAACTCCCCTCGGGCGGCTTCCTCGGCGGGCATCCACCGATTCGCCGGCAAATAGGCGATGTCGAGCGGTTCGCCGATTGCGCGGTAGATGAACCGATCCTTCTCTTTTAACCATTTCTCGATATGAAACAAAACTTCTCTATGTCGCATGTTGGGGAAAACCTCCGCTTATTATCGTTGTCGCAGTCGGGTCAGCCTTTGGTCGCTCCTGCGGTAAGCCCCTTCACGAGAGCTTTCTGGAATAGGATGAAAATAAGGAGCACCGGCAACGTCGTCACGATGCCCGAGGCGTTAAGCGGGCCCCATTGAATGCCGGATTTCGTAATGAAGCTGTTGATCCCCGCGGGAAGCGTCCTCATCGCGTCGGTGCTCACGAACGTCATGGAAATCATAATTTCCTGCCATACGGTAATGCAGACGGTCAGGCCGACGGCGACCAGTCCCGAGCGCGCCAACGGCAGCACCATGCGCAGCAGAATGCCAAGCGAGGAGCAGCCGTCGATCTTCGCCGCCTCGTCGATGTCCCTGGGAATGCCCTTGAAATAACCGGTCAACAGCCAGATGGCCATCGGCAGCAAAATCGAGCAGTACGTCAGAATGATGCTCGAATACGTATTGAGCAAGTCGAGCTTGCCCCACATCATATAGAGAGGAACGATCAGAGTCGTAATCGGCATCACTTGCGCGAACAGAATAATCGTGAAAAAGGCGACCTTGCCTTTGAACTGATAGCGCGTCATGCTGTACGCGGCGAAGCTGGCCACGGCCAGAATGACGGCGACGGAGACGGCGGTAATCAGAATCGAATTGTAGAAATAAGTCGGAATCTCCGACGTGCGGAAGACGCTCCGGTAATGGTCCCAGCTCCAGCTGTGCGGGAACAGCGTGGGCGGCGCGGCGAAAATTTCATCCGACGGTTTGACGGACGTCGCGAACAGCCAATAGAGCGGAAACAGAATAACGACGGCGATCGCCGCGACGATGGCGGCATTGGCTCCGGTCCTGATGCTTCTCAACGAGGCTCACTCCTTTATGGATTTCAGCATAGACCTCATGTACGGCAGGCAGATGATCCCGATCAGCACGAGAGTCACGAACGCGAGCGCCGACGATTTGCCGAAATCGAAAAACTCGAACGCGAGCCGGTACGTATAGATCGGCAGGGTGGACGTGGCGTCCATCGGTCCGCCCTTCGTCGTCACCCAGATCAGATCGAAGTAATTCAGCGTCCAGATTGTCGTGATAACGCCCGTCGCGCCGATGACCGGCCGCAGATGAGGCACCTTGACGTAGCGGACAATGCCCAGCCACCTGGCTCCGTCGATCTTCGCCGCTTCGATCTGATCGTTCGGGATATCCTGCAAGCCGGCCAGCAGCATCAGGAACCAGAACGGAAACGCCTTCCACGTGTTGACGAAAATCAACGTCCACAAAGCGTGATCGCCGGAACCGAGCCAGGAAATATCCTTCCCGATCAGATGCAGCGACTTGAGCAGATGATTGACGATGCCCATGTCGGATTGCAGCATCCAGCTCCACATCAGCGCGGTTACGACGCCCGGCAGCACCCACGGCAGCAGCAGGAGGGAACGAAGCACGCCCTTGCTCCTTCTTCTCTCGTCCACGTATAGAGCGCCGAGCAGCCCGATGACCATCTGGAGCACAACTCCCGCAATTGTCCAGAGCAGCGTCGTCGTCATGACTTTGGCGAACAAATCGTCCGTCAGCACGGCCCGGAAGTTGTCGAGGCCGATGAACGGCTTGTCGGGGCGGCTGAGCTGCCAGCGATGCAGGCTGACATAGAGATTGTAGAACAGCGGGTAGGCCAGCAGGCCGGCGATAATCGCCAAGGAAGGAAGCAGGTAAAAATAAGGAACGCTCTTGCGCAACAGCTTATTCGAAGTCATCTTCATGTCTCCCCGGGAAGTCAATTCGCAGGAAACCGCCCGGCAGCGCGTCTAGTCGCTGTCGAACGGCTCCTGCCCGTAATCCTCGGATGGTTTATTGCGAGGTGATCTGACCGATCTTGCTTTCCAGCTCGGCTATTCCGTCATCCACGGACTGTCCGCCCAGCAGCACCTTCGATACCGTGTCGTATACCGCCGAGTCGATCTCCTTATAGAACAGCGTCTTCGGCTGCGACTGCCGCGCGAACTTGATCTGCTCCATGAAAATGCCGTAAGCCGGGTCGGTCGCGAACTTGGACACCGCCAGAGAAGCGTTGTTGGCAGGAACGTCGCTCATCGTCCGCGCGTTGAAGTCGACCGAGGTCAGCAGCTCGGCCAGCTTGACCGCCTGCTCCGGATGCTTCGTATTGGCCGAAACCCCGATTCCGAAGCCGCCGCCGAAGGAGCCGTCCGGCGCGTTCTCGTCATGCTTCGGCACAAGTGATTGGCCGACGAATGACGCGCCCAGAATGTCCGGATTCTGATCCGTAACCCACGTGCCGGCGATGACCATCGCCACTTTCTGCTGGGCGAACAGCGTTCCCAGCTTCAGATGGTCAAGCGTCGCGTAGTCCGCCTCGAAGTTCGGCTTCAGATCCGCCAGCAGTTGGAGATAATCCTTGAATTCGGGCGTGTTGACGGTTGGCGTGATGCCGCCCGCCTCGTCCACCTGGATGATCGAGCCGTTCGATGCGGTGAACAAGCTCTGGGCCGGGAACTCCTTGAGCCCCAGATCCATTCCGAAGCCCGCCGCCTGACCACCGGTCGCCTGCGTGATCTGCTCGGCGTATTGCTTCAGCTCGCTCCACGTTGTCGGCGGCTTCTCCGGGTCCAGCCCCGCCTGCGTGAAGAGGTCCTTGTTGTACCAGAGCACGCGGGCGTCGGTCGTATACGGCAGCGCCATGTTTTTGCCGTTCCATTTGTACATGGAGAGGATTCCGGGAAAATAATCGGCGAATGCGCTCTCGTCGAGCTGCGTCCCGAGATCCAGCAAATAGCCGGAATTGGCGAACGTCGGGAAATCGGGATTGTTGACGATGAACACGTCGGGTGCGTTGCCGCTTGCGAACATCACCTTGTATTTCGTTTCCCACGTGCCCCAGGGATCGCTTTGGAACTCTACCTCGTATCCCGGATTTTGCTCGGCGAACTTCGCCTTCAGCTCCTCGAACACCGGAGCGAACGCCGGGTCCGCAACCCACTCCGAGAAGCCGTAGTAAACCAGCTTTTCCGTCTTGCCCGAAGGCGCCTTGCTCTCGGCGGGCGTCTCGGATGCGGACGCCCCCGAGCTTGGGGAGGAGCCGCCCTCGTTAGCGGAATTGCCGCCGCAGCCCGCGGCGAGAAAAGCGATCATGACGGTGACCAGACTGACCAGAACGAGCTTGCTTAGCTTTGTTCCCATTGCCACTACCCCTTTATCGTATGATTTCGATGCCAAGCGGACAGAGGAGCAGGGTCCGACAGCGCTTACACAATGCCGCCGACAACCGAATGTCCCTCGTCCTCTTCATCCCTCTGTATCATTATTTTGATACAAATGAACGAAAACTGTGTTACTTTTCACCGTAATCATAATCCCGCGAGGAGACTGTGTCAATATATTTTGTTTATTTGGAATTATATCAATACAGATGATACAGAAAAGAGGCTGTTCGGGCATCGAACAGCCTCCGGACGATTGGCCTTACTCCGGCTATTCTTGGGCAGCTTGGGCTTTGCTTGGTGCTTGGGCTTTGATTGGGGCGTGGGCTTTAATTAGGGCATGGGCTTTGATTAGGGAGTGGGCTCTACTTGATACTCGGGCCTTGCTCCACACCTTCCTCCCGCGTCCCTTATCGCGCGACTTTGACTTTGGCCACGGTGCTGCCCTTATGGATTTCGGCTTTGCAGATTTGGCCCAGCACGGACAGATGCTCCTTGCCTTCGATCAGGTTCATCAGTTGGACGGCCGCGGTTCTTCCCATGTCGTAGAAGGGCTGATTCACGCCTGTGACGTCCAGCTTGAACTTGCGGTTCAGGTTGATCGCGTCGTACGACACGAGCGAGACGTCTTCCGGCATCGTCATCCCCAGCGCGTCCAGCGCGGCGATGACCGCTTCCGCGATCTGGTCGTTCGCCGCGAATATGGCCGTGCATTGCCGTTGTTTGATTACTTCCGCGACACGCGCGGCGTACGTTTCGAATTCCGCCTCGAAGTTCTCGAACCGGGTAGGAATAAGAACGTCCTGCTCCGGCGAAAATTCGATCCCGCTGTCCAGATAAGCCTGCTTAAAGCCGAGGAGCCGCTCGTTTAACGTGCTCAGGTCGGAATGGCGGATAAAAGCGACATTACGGTGGCCATGTTCGATAAGCAGCTTCGTCAGATTGTAAGCGCCGGCTACGTTGTCGCTGGTGACGAACGGAATATCGCTGTCGTACAGATGACGATCGAGGAACACGAGCGGCGTTCCGTTGCCGCGCAGCCACGCGAACAGCTTCTCGTTGCGCTCCAGGTTTTCCCGGTCCACGAACGGACTCAGAATAACGCCGTCCACCCGCTTGGCGACCGCTCCCTTGATCAACGATTCCAGCTTGTCCAGGCTTCTGTCGTCGCTGTAGCTGAGCAGATGAAAGCCGTGAATATGCAGCACGTCCTCGATCCCCCGCAGCGCCGTCGCCCAGAGAGGGTTTTCGATGCCGATGACGGAGGCCGCGACAAGACCCGAGCCGCTGTGCCCCGCCCTCGCCTTTACCCCGTTGTCGACGAACGTCCCTCTCCGGCTGTCCCGCTTCAGCAGCCCGTCGGAGCACAGCTCCTTGATCGCCTTCTCGACCGTATTGACGCTGGCCTGATAATACACGGCGAAATCCCGGCTGGAGGGCAGCTTCGCGTTTTTCAGCCATTCGCCCTCCATAATTCTGCGTTTGATATCGTCTTTAATTCGGGAATAAGGATAACTCGACATAGCCTACGATTCCTTTCTTTCTACGAACAAGAATACATAGACTATATTCCATTTGTATCAACTGTGTCAATTTCAACTCTCCGATTTAATACAATTTCTACTCCCGCTCAGCCAATGCACCCTCGGCATCTTATGGAAGGAGGAAGCACATAAAAGTGTGTGACAATGTGGGATTTTGAGCGAGATGAGAATTGGGAGCTTTTGGCGCGGCGATAGCAGGTTTCTTAGAACATCTCGAGCGGAATGGAGGCTTTTGGCGCGGCGATAGCAGGTTTCTTAGAACATCTCGAGCAGAATGGCGGCTTTGGGCCTGGCGATAGCGGGTTTCTTAGAACATCTCGAGCGGAATCGGGGCTTTTGGCAGGGCGACCGGGTGGCTATACGAGAACGAAGTGTACGCGAATGAATGTCTGGTTAATTCCGGTCTCCCCCGCAGTCCTGCGCGCAGGGGAGGCCGGTTAGCAGGAGCCGCTCACGCTTTAGATGACTTCCCGTTCGTCGTTGCCCGGAAGCGTCGGGAATGGAGCGTGAGGCTCGGCCTGGTACCAGAAAACGGTCGAAGCGATGTCGCTTTGCTGCGGCAGATAACGTCCGCCGGAGCGCCAGCCGAGGTCCTGGATCGTCACCTTCAGCTCGGATTCGAAGCGGATCGGGTCCATGATGTGCCAACGGTACATGCCGAATCGCTGCTGGCTGCGATACAATCCGTCGGGCTTGATGACTTGGTGCATGCCAAGATACGGTGTGGAGTAGGTGCCGTATTCGCCTTTGGGCTGCTCCCAGTTCCACGCGCCGCCGAAATAATCCTCGGTGCCGGTTCCGCAGATGGTCGGATATTCCTTGTCCCCGTCCATGTAAAACTTGATTTCCCCTTCTCCCCACCAGCCCGTGTTGTTGACCTGCCATGCGAGGTAGGTGCCGATATAGTGGCCTTTGCCTCGAATGCCGTCGACGATCGTGTGCACGTCTTTATACGGCACGGGATTGGTTCTGCGCCACTGGGCATGGAAATACGCCGTATCTTCGGGAACGTCGGTCAGCGTGTAGTCGATCTGATAATAGAGAACGGCTTTTTCCCCGGACGCGTTCTCGACGGTTATCCGCGCCGCTTTCCGAAAAGGCATAAGCCAGTAGCTGTTCATCCCTCCGGCCGGATTAACGGCGACCGGCAGGGAGTTCACGTTGCATCTTTCCTGCCAGCCGTTGCAGAAAAGATCGCCGACCGGCACTTCCACGGAAGGCTGCTCCTCGTCGTCCCAATACATGCGCACGATCAAATTGCGCCACATGGAGGGAGCGCAGGTCAACCAGATGTGCTGGATGGCGCCCATCCCTTGAATATGCGCCGCCTCGAACGTCGTTCCCGGCTCGATCTCGACGGAGGGCGACACCTTCCAACCGATTCCCAGATCGCGGGCGCATCCGGCGCCCGTCCCCTCGGTCGCCATGCCGCCCTTGCCTTTCTCTCCCTTGAAGTTCTCCGCGCTGATCGACCTCGTGACCGCGTTCGACAGCCGCGACAGATTGCCCAGTCCCATGTCCAAACCGTTAAAACCGTTCATTCGTTCCCTCTCCTCGCCTATGCGGATGTCGTTCATTTTCGGCCCTGCCGGTCCCCTCCACGCACGGAACCCTCCTTCTCAGACGGCCGTCCGGGCATACCTAAGTGGCGAAACATTGCTTGAATCGCTCGCACCTTCTATAATCGTTATAACCTTACAGCTGTTATTCTATAAGAGCTCTATGAAAATAGCTTTAGCAGAAAAGGCGACATATTTAACTTAAATTGCTCAGCTTGATTGAATGGATGGAGGATCTGTACGCCATGGACCTGAACACGCTCTCCCCCTATATTCGCGTTGCCTGGGATTCTACTCTCTACCCTCCTGTCCATCTTGCGGAAAGGGTAATATTTGACTACGAGCTGTTGTTCATAAAAGAGGGAGAGTGTGAAGTCGTCGTGGATGGGAATTTGTACCGGGGTATTCCGGGGGATTTGTTCCTGTTTAAGCCGAACCAGCCTCATTCGCTTCGCACGATGGACGATCGGCCGCTGCGTCAGCCGCATCTGCACTTCGACTTGTACTATCGCGACGACAGTCCCGAGGTTCCGGTATCGTTCAAGCCCTACGAGCGGCTAAGCGAGCAGGAAAAGCGATGGCTGCGTCCGGACGACTTGCGCGACTTCCACCCGCCGCTGCCCAGCCATATTCGCCTGAACAAGCCGGAGGCGATCGAGAAGCTGATGCAGGACATCATTTTCGAATTCGACCGCAAATTCCCGTATTACGAGACGACGGCCAAAGGCTTGTTCATCCAGCTCTGGGTGCTTCTGCTGCGGGAAATCCATTGGCAGCGCAATCCGCATCTCCTCTCGAACCGCGAGCAGCTTGACCGGGTCAAGAGCTATCTGTCCCACCATCTGCACCGGGACGCGACGCTCGACGAGTTGGCCGAGCTGGCCAATATGAGCAAGTATTATTTGTGCCGTCTGTTCAAGAAAGCGTACGGCGTCACGCCGATACAGTATCATGTGTCCGTCCGCCTGGAGAAAGCCAAGGAAATGATCCGCTTTACCGACTTGTCGCTGACCCGCATCGCCGAGGAACTGGGCTTTCAGAGCATCCATGCGTTCAGCCGGGCTTTCCGCATGCGCGAAGGCGTATCTCCTTCGGCTTATCGGAAGCTGAGATAGCCCCTCCCTTACTCAACCAACCCCCTTTACGACCCGTAAGCCTATTCGTGCAGATGCCTGTATTTAGCGGTCTGGGAGACCGTTACGCTGGCCTATTCGTGCAACTGCCTGCATTTAACGGTCTGACAGACCGTTACGCACGCCCATTCGGGCAACCACCTGCATTTAGCGGTCTGACAGACCGTTACGCACGCCTATTCGTGCAACCGCCTGCATTTAGCGGTCTGACAGACCGTTACGCACGCCCATTCGGGCAACTGCCTGCTTTTAGCGGTCTGACAGACCGTTACGCACGCCTATTCGTGCAACCACCTGCCTTTAGCGGTCTGACAGACCGTTTACGCACGCCTATTCGGGCAACTGCCTGCTTTTAGCGGTCTGACAGACCGTCCCTCGGGTTTAGGGGGTTTTCTCACGAATGCTCACTCATTCGCAGGATTTCACAGGGTTTAGATGTCAGATCATATGAGGGGATGTAGGGTAGAT